>CAISQQ010000080.1 GCA_903887655.1 uncultured Burkholderiales bacterium | reverse complement strand
GTACCCAGTTTGAAGCCCGAGACCTCGAACAACCAGGAGTTGGGGTTGCGCTGGTTGTCAGGCCCTGATCGCGCCAGTGTCGTTGTTTACCAAAACGACATCCACAACCTCATCAATTATGTGGGCGGGGCAGGTGCTTGTGTCAATGGCGTTGGTCCCTACGCGGGGTGCTACGGTAATACGGGTCACGCCAAGATGACCGGGACCACTTGGAGTGCAGGCACGCTGTTGGGCTTGGTCAAGCTCAGCGGTTCTCTTGACTTGATGAATCCCAAAAACCAAGACACTGGAAAATACTTGGCGCGGCGAGCGCGTGAGCAATCCACCTTGGCGCTGCAAGTGCCGTGGTCAGGCTGGGCGCTGGGCAGTGAGGTGCAATATGTCGGTGTTCGCTACGATAACGAGGCCAATACCGTTCGCCTGGCCCCTTACAGTTTGATCAATCTGACTGCGGGCAAAGCCATCAGCCCAGAGTGGCGTTTCTTGGCCCGCGCCAACAACGTCACCAACCGCCCGTATCAATTGGCCAAGGGGTACGCGACCCCTGGCATGAATGTCTATGTGGGTGTGAGTTGGGCCCCCAACGACTGAAGGACCAGGCGGTTTGTTCGCCTCAATCTGGGCCATTGGGCCTGAAGGCTCACAACTGAAGTTTGAACAAGTCGATGGCGTTGGTTCTGCCGATTTTGAGTTGGTCCGCTGCGCTGATGCTGGTGCTGTCAAACCACAGGGCGGCGTGATCGATGTTTTCAAACGGCCAATCGGTCGAGAAAAGGATGCGGTCCGAGCCAATTTCAAGCATGGCGTCGATCAAGCTCTGTGTTCTGAAGTTGCCCGAGGTGGTCAGGTAAAAATTGTTTTGAAAATACTCGCCCAATTTCTTTTTGGCGGGATACGCCTTGTCTTCGTGGACCCAACCGTTGCGGTTGTCCACACGCCAAATGCTGTAAGGCAAGCCTTCACCGAGATGACCCAAGATGATCTTGAGCTTGGGGTGATGGTCAAAGAGGCCGCTTGCCATCAATCGCAGCGCGTGGACGGCCGTTTCTTGTCCAAAAGCCCAGGTCGGGCCCATGAGCCAAGGGTGACCCGAGTAAATTTGTGACCACGATGGGATGGGGTTTCTTGGATGGAGATAAAAGGGGGCATCCAAGTCTTCGCACACGCGCCAAAACTCTGCGTATTGCGGGGCATCGTAATAAACGACGTTTTCTGGATCGTTCACTTGCGAAAAACCATTGACCAAGGCGCCCTTGAAGCCGAGATCTTGCATGCAGCGCTTGAGCTCCAACGTGGCCAAGGCCGGGTCTTGCATGGGCAAAGCGGCAAAGCCTTGAAAGCGATCGGGGCGTTTGGCCACTTGCTCGGCCAAGAAATCGTTGGCTCGAATGGCCATTTCATTGGCGAGCAGGGGGTCGCAAATGGCTTGAATCGCTGGGGCGTTGAGCGACAAGATCATCATTTGCATACCGTTCTCGTCCATCTCGCGCAGACGCCGTTCGTGGATATCGATGAGCCTACTCGAGAGCTCCCCCCAGACCGAGGGCGCCAAAAAACCTGCTGAATCTTGCAGCGTCTCTTCAATGGCAAAGTGCTCTTCCAAGCCTATTTTTCCAATCATCTGGGCCCGACCTTTCTCTTTATTGAACTTGCTCGTTTGCCGTGTCTTGATCAACCATCTTCACCCAGCGGGCTGATCAATCCGATGAAAGCGAGGCTTGAGCGCCCACTGCGCCAATGATCATTCCGGTCTTGATGTCGCCTCGCCTCGCCTATCTTGCCATCCCGACTCATTTGAATTTGACCGCTATCTCCATGGCCAGCTGGCCTTGATCATTGCTCGCCCACAATTGACAGGACTGACCGTCAATGGAGGGCTGTCCTGACAGCGTGATGGCTTGGTTGGCAAACAAGGGTGATTTGGCTCGCATGCTGTAGCTGTCGAGGACGATGGGGCGGTCTTGGCAGTGTTCATGGAGTAACTCAAGCAGCAAAATGCTGGTCAAGCCGCCTTGAACGACCAAGCCGCTGTAGTTCTCTTGGTTGACGGTGTAGGGTTGATCGTAATGGATGCGGTGCGGATTGAAGGTCACGGCTGAATAGCGAAAGAGAGTGACCTCATCCAAGGTGAGGGTGCGCCTCCAAGCGCTTGGGGGGACAGAGGCGGGAGCGCTCAGGGCAGTGGCCTGGCTGTCTTTGGGCTCATCGTCCTTGAAGACCATCATGTGTTCATCTTCCAGCACCAGTCCGCGCGGCCCTGAGATCTTGATGGCGAAACTCACAAATACCAAT
>CAISQQ010000079.1 GCA_903887655.1 uncultured Burkholderiales bacterium | reverse complement strand
TTTGACGACCAAGGCAAATTGCCCCTCTTGCGATGCGTCCAAGAGGCTGAAAAAGCCCTCGCCGCCCACCCCAGTGCCCGGGGCTATTTGCCCATAGACGGCATTGCCGCCTACGACAGCGCCGTGAAAGACTTGGTCTTTGGCGCCGATTCCGAGCCCGTCCAGAGCAAACGCGTGGCCACCATCCAAGCCCTCGGCGGGACAGGCGGCTTGAAAGTGGGCGCTGACTTTCTGAAAAAACTCCTCCCCCATGCCCAGGTCATGATCTCCGACCCGAGTTGGGAAAACCACAGGGCCTTGTTCACACAAGCGGGCTTTGAGGTCAAGAACTACGCTTACTACGACGCTCAAAAGCGCGGGGTGGACTTTGAGGGGATGCTCCAGAGTTTGAATGCGGCGGCGGCTGGCACCATCGTGGTCTTGCATGCATGCTGCCACAACCCGACGGGCTACGATCTGAGCCCTGAGCAGTGGGGGGCCGTGATCGACACCGTCAAAGCCAGGGGCTTGACACCCTTTTTGGACATGGCCTATCAGGGCTTTGCCCATGGACTGCAAGAAGACGGTGCCATCGTCGGTCGATTTGTGCAAGCGGGGCTTTTATTTTTGGTCTCCACCTCGTTTTCCAAGAGCTTTAGCCTCTACGGCGAGCGCGTAGGGGCCCTCTCGGTGCTGTGTGCCGACGCTGCCGAGTCGCAGCGCGTTTTGTCGCAGCTCAAGATCATGATCCGCACCAACTACTCCAACCCACCCATTCATGGTGGAGCGGTGGTGGCGGCCGTGCTCTCGAACCCAGAGCTCAAAGCCTTGTGGATCGAAGAGCTCACGCAAATGAGAGAGCGCATCAAACTCATGCGCCAACTCTTGGTGCAAGGCCTCAAGGACGCGGGCATTGCCGCCGACATGGGCTTCATCACGGACCAAATTGGCATGTTCAGCTACTCGGGTCTGAGCAAGGACCAAATGGTGCGCTTGCGCCAAGAGTTCAGCGTCTACGGCACCGACTCGGGCCGCATGTGTGTGGCCGCATTGAACAACTTGAACATCGCCTATGTCTGCGACAGCATCGCCAAGGTGATTTAAAAACCCACGCGAAGGCCGGCGGGTCTTGACCTTCAACGCTCAAGACCACACGATGCTGCGCATGGCCACCGACTTCCATTGGTACTGGTCGCAGTAAAAACTCACCCGATCATTGTCGTCGCTGGCGTGTGCGGCGTAGATGAGTGGCAAATAGTGCTCAATGCTTGGGTGGCTCATGCGAAAAGCACCCAGCAGTTGCGCATTGGCCTGGCCCAGACACAAGGCGGCGTGGTCCTTGGCGAGCACCGAGTGCGCCACAAACTCATCAAACTCTCGCGCCCAGTCGCTGGCTTGATCATCCCGAGCGCTGCGATCGGTAACTCTCAAATTGTGCACCGTGTTGCCACTGGCCACGATCAGCACACCCTCGTGTCTGAGCGCGCGCAGCTGCGTGCCCAGGGCCGCATGTTGCTCAAGGCTTGCGTGCACATCCAAGCTCATCTGCACCACCGGGATATCGGCCTTGGGAAACAAGGGCCTCAACACCCCCCAGGTGCCATGGTCATAGCCCCAACTCTCCCCCCCCAGCACCAAAGGTTCGGGCTTGGAGGCCTGGTTCAAGCGCTCGGACCACGCCTTGGCAAGCGTCGGCTCTCCAGGGGCGGGGTAGCGCAGATCAAAAAGGACCCGGTATGCGGCACCGAAATCATGGATGGTGGGGGGATGGGCCAAGGCGTTGAGGTGGGTGCCCTCGGTGCACCAATGCGCCGAAATGCACAAAATCACCCGTGGCTTGGGCCAACGCCCGTCGCTTTCCCACAGCTGCCCCATTTGCTCCCACACGGGGCGAAACGCGTTGTCATCGATCACGTTCATGGGGCTGCCGTGCCCCATGAACAGCACGGGCTGGCGGGCTCGCTCAGTCGAGTGGTCTGGGCTTGTGTTGAAGTTCATGGCGATGAAGGACTCGGGTTTAAAATAAAGTGTCTTATTTTGGCGCATCTGCAGCGAGTCTGGGGGGGAGACTCTAATTCTCGAGATGCAGAGCTGTTATATTGATTTTTCACACTTTACCCGAAAGCCACCACGCATGCTTTACCAAATCTACGAAACTCAACGCTCTTTGATGGAGCCGTTTGCCGAGTTTGCACAAGCGGCCGCCAAGCTTTTTAGCAACCCCATCTCACCGCTGTCGCAGAGCAATTTGGCGCACCGCGTCTCTGCCACCTATGACTTGATTTATCGATTGGGCAAAGACTATTTGAAACCAGCCTTTCACCTCCACACCCTGGAGATCGAGGGGGTGGAAATCGCCATTCACGAGCGCGTTGAGATTGACAAGCCGTTTTGTGATCTCGTGCGCTTTAAGCGCTACACCAGCGACATCCCGACCTTGCAAAAGCTCAAGAACCAACCCGTGGTGCTCTTGGTGGCCCCCTTATCGGGACATTACGCCACCTTGCTCAGGGACACGGTGAAAAGCCTGCTGGCCGACCACAAGGTCTACATCACCGACTGGAAAAACGCGAGAACCGTGCCCTTGTCGGAAGGTGAATTTCACTTGGACGATTACGTCAACTACATCCAGGAGTTTTTACGCCACCTCCAAAGCCAATACGGCAACTGCCATGTGATCAGTGTTTGTCAACCCACGGTGCCCGTTTTGGCAGCCGTCTCCTTGATGGCCTCGCGCGGCGAGACCACCCCCTTGTCCATGACCATGATGGGCGGGCCCATTGACGCCTCCAAGTCCCCCACAGCGGTCAACAACTTGGCCATGAACAAAAGCTACTCTTGGTTTGAAAACAATGTGATCTACCGCGTGCCCACCAATTTCCCAGGGGCAGGCAGGCGTGTCTACCCAGGATTTTTGCAGCACTCGGGCTTTGTGGCGATGAACCCGGATCGACATTTGAAGAGTCACTACGATTACTTCAAAGATTTGATCAAGGGCGACGACTCTGCCGCCGAGAATCATCGCCAGTTCTACGACGAGTACAACGCGGTGTTGGACATGGATGCCGATTACTACTTGGAAACCATCAAGGTGGTGTTCCAAGACATGAGCTTGGTGCATGGCACTTGGGACGTCAAGAACGAGGACGGCGTGCTCGAGCGCGTGCGGCCCCAAGACATCAAGACCACCGCCCTGCTCACCATTGAGGGTGAACTCGATGACATCTCTGGCTCCGGCCAAACCCGCGCCGCCCATGACTTGTGCACCGGTATTGTCAACACCGAGCAAACGCATTTTGAGGCCAAAGGAGCGGGGCACTACGGTATTTTTAGCGGTCGGCGTTGGAGAGAATTGGTCTACCCCAAGGTCCAACAATTCATTGCTCAACACAATGGAGCGACTCCCGCCGCCTCACCAACTGTTGCCCCCAATCGCACCCGCGCCAAAGCCGCCCCCTTGAAATCCGCCACGAGAGCCCCCGCGCGCAAAAAAGTCTCACCCTCGAGTGCGCCCACCAGCGTTCCATCCAAAACTCTGGCCAGCACCATCTCCAAACCCGCCCGTAAAAAAGCGTGATCCCGCACTCGCGCCCCGTGGTGTCGCCCTGACCTGGCTTCATTTCTCAATTTGTCCTGAGCGCCCCGTTGACCATGCCTGCTCCTCACCCGCCCCTCGCCAGTCTGGACCGAGTCCAGGCGGTTTGGGCCTTGCTGCCGCAAACCCAGTGCAAGCGTTGCGGCTTTGAAGACTGCGAGGCCTATGCCCAGTCCATCGTGCAAGAGCACACCCCTATCAACCGCTGCCCCCCCGGTGGTGAAGAGGGCGTGCGCCGCTTGGCCGAGCTCACGGGCCAAGCGCCCTCCCCCTTGGATGCGCAAAACGGCGTGGAGGGGGTTCGACAAGTGGCCTGGGTTGATGAAAACTGGTGCATCGGCTGCACCCTGTGCCTGGACGCCTGTCCCACAGACGCGATTGTGGGCACCCACAAAAGCATGCACACCGTGATCGAGGTGTTTTGTACCGGCTGCGAGTTGTGCCTGCCCGTGTGCCCGGTCGACTGCATCGAGCTTGAAGTGGCCACGCCGGAGCGCACTGGCTGGCAGGCCTGGTCCCCAGAGCAAGCCCAAACCGCCCTCAGCCGTTACCAGCAACGCCGCCAACGCTTGCTCAACCACACCCGAACCACTGCACCGCGCACCCACACCCAGGCCAAACGCTTGCACCTGAGTTCAGATGAGCGTGCCGTCCCGAGCGAGGCGGGTTTGATCAAACCACTGGAAGTTGACGCTCAGACCGATGACGTGACCACTGGCCGTGCACCACCCTTGGCCAGCACCCTCTTGGCGCAGGCCTTGGAACGCGCCAAGCGCCTGAGGTCGTAACGGCACCGCTCACGAAAGCGCGGTGGTCTTTGGCGCGTCGGGGCTTGGCTGCGCATCGAGACCAAAAAACAAAGCATCGATTCGCGCCTGGGGCCACGCTTCGTCTTGGCCGATGTAGGTCAAGACATAGTGGTCGGGGCGCAGCAGCACACCGCGCGCATGGGCACTGCTCAGTATCCCTTCGAGTTGACCGTCCACATCTCGAATGCATGGGCAATCCCCGCTTTGATCGCCTGCCGAGCCGGCAGTTGAGCTGGGCAAAAAGTCCTCGCTCGCGCGCAGAACATGAATCACCTTGAGCGCTGGCGCGTGCCGCCAATCCATGGGGCTGGTTGGCACAGCAGGGGCCTCATGCGCCCATTGCAAAAGGACAAAACCGTCAGCACAAAACTCATCCAAGAGTCCCATGCTTGAGTCAAAGCGCTGCATGCGCGGCTGCGGCATCAATTGACCACACGCGACCTTCGCCCCTTTGGGGGTTTGAGCGTCAAAAAACCCCGCCTTGAATCGGGGCTTGGGCTTGAACTTCAAGTGCAAAATATAGTCGCGAGCGGCCGGTACCCAGCATGCCACTTTCAACAACGACTGCACCCACACCGCCCCCCAAAGCGTCATGGGCTGCATCACCACCCCAATGCGAAGCGCCATTTGAATCAAGGACCAGGCATGCGGTTTTCTCTCGCACTCATAGGTCTCGAGTAGCCGCGCTGAGGCCTGTCCTTGCACCACTTGGGCCAATTTCCAAGCCAAGTTGGTCGCGTCTCGGATACCGGAATTCATGCCCTGACCGGCAAAGGGAGGGGTCAAGTGCGCCGCATCGCCAGCGAGCAGCACAGACCCTTTTTTCCATTGCGAGGCCACTCGCGCGTGAAAGGTGTAGACCACTTTGCGCAGCAGCGTGAGCTGCGCATCGGGCGCATGGCGATCACGGATCCACTGGCCATAGACTTTTTCATCCAACACCTCCTCGCTCGTTTCGTGGTGGTGCAGCATGAACTCATAGCGCAAGGTGCCTTGGGGGCCAGGCAGACGAATGGCCGGGCGCTTGGGGTCACAGTAGGTGCGGGTGTGCCTGAAGGTATCCTCGCGCCCGATCATATCGGTGATCAACCAGCGCTGTGAATAGGTGCTGCCATCAAAGGCGAGGCCCAATTTTTCACGCACAGAGCTTCGAGCGCCATCGCACGCCACCACATAGCGGCAGCGAAGCGTGAGCGGTGCACCTTGATGAAGGCAATGGAGAACTGCCCCAGGCTCTTGTGAGCCAAGGCGGTGGGGAGAGTCCTCAGCCTGCTCTTGCTCCAAGGCCTCAAGACGAGTTCCCATGCGAACCGTGACCTGGGGGTAGTGCTTGAGCGTCTCAAAGAGATGGGCCACGAGCTGCTGCTGGCGAAACGCATTGCGCTTGGGGTGGCCATACTCCTCATTGCGCGGCTCCACTTTGGCAAACAAGCGCTGACGCCAAGAGTAGTAGTGCACACCATAAGACAGCGTGATCTGCGGCAAAAAGCCCTCCAGCACTTGCGCATCGGCCAAGGAGCGCAAACTCTCATCATCGATACTCACCGCCCGTGGCTCTTGCACCACCGACTCGAGCTGATCGATCAAACACACCTTCACCCCGCGCTTGGCCAGCAAGTGGGTGAGCAGCAAACCCGTGGGCCCAGCACCCACCACCACCACGGGCCACACCGCCTCGCTCTCACCAGGCGGGTCGAGCTGCAGCTCGAGTTGGGGTTCGAGATTGGGTTTGAGACCTGCTCCGAGTTGGGCGCTTTGAAGACCCGCTGGATGAACGATGGTGGTCATGGCGGCAAGGCTCCCCCACCCATCTCAAAGCGACGCATGGTCGGCGGATAAATCCGTCTTCAACGCGGCAATCACCCCAGCGGGGGCTTGCACCAACTCGATCAAGACACCCAGACCGCTCAATGGGAAAGCGTCGTTGGGTTTGGGATGGATAAAGCAGATATCAAAGCCCGAGGCCCCTCGGCGAATACCGCCTGGCGCCATGCGTACGCCCTGCGCGACCAGCCACTCCACGGCCAGGGGCAAATCATCCACCCACAAGCCAATGTGATTCAACGGGGTTTGGTCGACTGCGGGTTTGGCCAAGGGGTTCAAGGGCTGCATCAAGTCGACCTCCACGCAGGTCGGCCCCGAGCCGAGTTGCAAAATATCTTCGAGCACGTTTTCACGCTCGCTCTCAAAGTGACCCGTGAGTTGAAGTCCCAAGAGATCCACCCACAAGGTCTTGAGCGTTTCTTTGCTGGCGTGTCCAATGGCGATTTGCTGCAGCCCCAAGACTTGAAAAGGGCGTTGGCTCATAGGAACTCCACCATGATTTGATCCACCGCCAACGTGTCGCCCACCTTGACTTGAATGGATTTGACCACCGCGTCTTGCGAAGCAACCAACACATTTTCCATCTTCATGGCCTCGATCACCGCCAACCTCTCCCCCGCCAATACCTTTTGGCCCGCCTGCACCAAAACTTGCGTGAGAAGTCCTGGCATCGGTGACAAGACAAAACGAGACAAGTCCAGCGGCAGTTTTTGTGGCATGAGGGATTGCAGCTCAGCCACCCTGGGGTTGACCACCATGAAGCGAAGCTGTGCGCCGTATTGCGTGATCTGCATGGCCATCGGGTGCTTGGGCAGATGACGCTCGAGTTGGGCCACAAAGGGCCGACCATTGCAAACGCCTTGCAGCACCGAGTCGCGCAATTGAGATGAGCACACGATCTCAAAGTCTTGGCCGTTCACATGAACCGTGGCGTGACTCACCGATGCCGACACGGCTGACACCGTCAAGGCGTGATGGCGGTGAGTTTTGGGGGGTGGCTGCCATTCAATCAACACCATCTCGGTGGGATGCTCAAGACTCAAGCCCTGCACCTGTCCATCGAGGCCCTCCAGGCCGTGGGCTCGGGCACGTGACTTCAAATGGACCCAGGCGCCCAAGGCCACCAAAAAATCGGGCTCGGGGTGAGATTGCTCAAAGGGCACCAAGCCCTTGGGGAAATGCTCAGCAATGAAGCCCGTATTGAAAGCCGTGCTCACCCACTGGGGGTGCGCCAAAATGGCACTTTGAAACGCAATGTTGGTCTGCACCCCACGAACCACAAACCCATTCAAAGCCTCGCGCATTTTTTGTGTGGCCTCTGCCCTGTCCTTGCCGTGCACGATCAACTTGGCAATCATGGAGTCGTAGTGAACCGAAATCTCTCCCCCGTCGCTCACCCCCGTGTCCACCCTCACCCCAAAACGCTCGCTGGGATGGGCCGCTCGCATGGTGGTGGGTGGGGGTGCGAATTTCACCAAGCGGCCCGTGGAGGGTAAAAATTGACGGTAAGGATCTTCAGCGTTGATGCGACACTCCATCGCCCAACCTTCGATCTTGATATCCGACTGCTTCAAACTCAAGGGAACGCCCGCGGCGATTTTGATCATCCACTGCACCAAGTCCACGCCCGTGATGGCTTCGGTCACGGGGTGTTCAACTTGGAGTCGCGTGTTCATCTCCAGAAAATAAAAGCCCTGGTCCGCACCGACCACAAACTCCACAGTTCCAGCGCTTTGGTAGTTCACCGCCTTGGCCAGTGCCACCGCTTGCTCGCCCATGGCGCGCCGGGTCTCACTGCTGATGAAGGGCGAAGGCGCCTCTTCAACCACCTTTTGATGGCGGCGCTGAATGGAGCACTCGCGCTCGTTCAAGTACACCACATGGCCAAAGGCATCCCCCAAGATCTGAATCTCAATGTGGCGAGGAGACTCGATGAATTTTTCAATGAAGATGCGGTCATCGCCAAAGCTGTTTCTCGCCTCGTTTTGGCAAGCCACAAACCCCGTTAAGGTCTCCTCATCACTCCACGAAACCCTGAGCCCCTTGCCCCCACCACCGGCCGAGGCTTTGATCATGACCGGGTAGCCGATTTTTTGGGCGATCTGCACCGCTTGTTGAGCGTCTTTAATCGCCTCGTTGTGGCCAGGAATGGTGCTTACCTGCGCGGCTTGGGCGAGCTTTTTGGAGGCGATTTTGTCCCCCATGGCGCTGATGGAGGCGTGCTTGGGGCCAATGAAGACCAGTCCCGCCTCTTCCACGGCTTTGGCGAAGGCTTCGTTTTCGCTTAAAAAACCATAACCGGGGTGGATCGCTTGGGCGCCACTCGAGAGGGCCACTTCGATGATTTTGTCGCCCAACAAATAAGACTGCCGCGCCGGTGCAGCACCGATCAAATAGGCCTCATCGGCCAAAGCCACATGGCGCGCAAAGACATCGGCCTCAGAGTACACCGCCACCGTTTGGATACCCATTTCTCGCGCTGAGGCGATGACGCGGCAGGCGATTTCGCCTCGGTTGGCGATCAATATTTTGGTGAACATGAATGCGTCGCTTTCAAAAGTAAACCGTTAAACCCTCAAAGCACCCCTGAAAAAAACCGGGGAGCCCCTTGGCTACAGAGGAATATTGCCGTGCTTTCTCCAAGGGTTAGAGAGCGCCTTGTCTTTGAGCATGACCAAGGAGCGACAAATGCGCCGGCGGGTCTCTCGGGGCTCAATCACATCATCAATATAGCCCCGTGCACCGGCCACAAAGGGGTTGGCAAACTGAGCTTTGTACTGCGCTTCGCGAATGGCGAGCTTCTCGGGATCGGCCTTGTCTTCTCTGAAAATAATCTCCACCGCCCCCTTGGCCCCCATCACCGCAATCTCGGCTTGGGGCCAAGCGTAATTGACGTCACCTCGCAAGTGCTTGGAAGACATCACGTCATAGGCACCGCCATACGCCTTTCGAGTGATCAAGGTGATCTTGGGCACCGTGCACTCGGCATAGGCGTAGAGCAACTTGGCGCCGTGTTTGATGATACCGCCATACTCTTGCGCCGTGCCCGGCATGAATCCGGGCACATCCACCAAGGTGATCACGGGGATGTTGAACGCATCACAAAACCGCACAAATCGTGCCGCTTTGATCGAGCTTTTGATGTCCAAGCAACCGGCCAAGACCAAAGGCTGATTGGCCACAATACCGACACTCATGCCCGCCATGCGGGCAAAACCGACCAAGATGTTTTTGGCGTAATCGGGTTGAATTTCAAAGAAGTCCCCATCGTCCACGATCTTGTCAATGAGCTCGCGCATGTCATAGGCTTGGTTGGCCATGGCGGGCACCAAGCTGTCGAGACTCAAGTCGAGGCGATCGCTCGGATCGAGACCCACTCGAATGGGCGCTTTCTCTTTGTTGTTCAGGGGCAAATAGTTGAACAATCGGCGCGTCATCAGTAGCGCATCGATATCGTTGTCAAACGAGCGATCGGCCACACCACTCTTGCTGGTGTGGCTCAAAGCCCCACCGAGCTCCTCGGCACTGACCTCTTCGTGGGTGACGGTTTTGACGACCTCAGG
>CAISQQ010000078.1 GCA_903887655.1 uncultured Burkholderiales bacterium | reverse complement strand
CGTTTTTAAAGACCCAAGCGGGGGTTGTTCAACTCCTCCACCCCGCCTTTGAGGGCGCACCCGGGCACGCACACTGGCAAAAGCACTGTGTGAGTGACACCCACCCCGAGGGCTTGGCGGCGGGAATTTTCAGTGTCGTGTTTCGCCCGGAGATTGAGTCGGCTCGGGTGGACGCATTGTGTGAGGGCTTGAAGCTCTTCAAGCTCGGCTACAGCTGGGGCGGGCCCATGAGCTTGGTGGTGCCCTATGAGATGGCCAGCATTCGAGGCGAGCAGCCCGCCCATCTTTTGCCAGGCCACTTGGTGCGCTTTTGCATCGGTCTGGAGGACCCCCAAGACTTGATAGAGGATTTACAACAGGCCTTGCAGGCGCTCAATCACGGGTGCTGAGTCGATTCATTAGCCGATAGCTCTTCGATCAAAAACCGCGCTGCCTCTTGCATGGAGGAGGAGTGACGGTGCAAGAGGTTCACCCGACGGGCTTGGTCGAGCCGAGTGAAGTTGCGTTTCATGGAGCTCAAATAAGTGGGGTCGTAGTGAAGCGTGAGCAGCTCTTGCACCACGTCCTCGATTCGGCCTTGTCGCGTGTCTTGGCACCAAGCGTCTATGACAGCGCGTCCGCGCAAGTTCACCAAGGCTTGGAGCTTGTGGATGAAGAGCTCAGGGTCTTGCACCAAAAACGCATAATCCTCCATCAACAGCGCGACTCGCTCTGGCATGCTCAACTCGACCAGGCTGCAAGAGCTCGAGCGCATTTTTTCGATGAGCTCCACTGGGACGCTCAAATTGCCAACTTTCTTGCTCTCGGACTCCACAAAGATCACTCGAGAAGGATCAAAGCCCCTGAGCGTTTGCCACACCAGCGTGTCAAAGTGTTTTTGACTCGGTTGGGGGGAGCCCGGGATGAAGCCCAGGACCGAACTGCGATGGTTGGCCAAGTCCTCGAGGTCCAAGACTTGGGCGCCTTGGGACTTCAAGCTGCTCAGCAACCTGGTTTTGCCGCAACCGGTGGGTCCAGCGATCACCTCAAAGCGCAGGGGCTCGATGAGCTTGGGAATGTCCTCCACCACGGCTTGTCGAAAGGCCTTGTAGCCGCCTTCGAGCAAATGCACCCGAAAACCGATTTGCGACAGCACCCCTGAGATGGAGCCACTTCGTTTGCCCCCTCTCCAGCAGTAGAGCAAGGGCTGCCAACTTTTGGGCAAATCCATGACATGGGCTTCGATGTGACGTGCAATGTTGGCCGCGACCAGGGCGGCGCCTTTCTTTTGGGCCTCAAAGGCGCTGACTTGTTTGTACAGAGTGCCCACAATGACGCGCTCGGCGTTGTTGAGCACTGGCCAGTTCACAGCGCCAGGCCAATGATCGAGGGCAAACTCGTCTTCGCTTCTCACGTCAATGATGGCATCAAAGTGCCCTCTTGAGGGCGGTTGATCACTGCTGAGCGCTTTGGACAGCGCTTTGGACAGCTGTTTGGGCTCGCCCGTTTCTTGCTCAGACGCGCTGCGGGAGCGGGTCTTTGGTGCGGGAGCGTCCTTTAAAAAGGCCTCTTGAGGGGTGATGAGGTGAACGCTCACGGGTGGGTTGAAGGGGGTGGTTTAAAAAGTTCTTTGAATGGCGGGCCAAACCGCTTCAAGCAAGTAGGGGTGGGCCTCTTTCAAAGGATGCAGGTGATCGGCTTGGAACCACTGGTCGAGCTGAGCCTCTCGGGGAGGCAGGGACTTCAAATGTGCACTCAAAGCTGAGAACAAGGAGGGCACCAAGTCAACGCGCTGCTCTTTGGCGACTTGCACAAACACTTGGATGAATGCACGATTGTATTCGACCCCATAGTTGGGGGGCACTTGGGTGCCCACCAGCACTGTTTTGGCATGGGCCTCTTTGACCAGGATGGCCATCTGAGCGAGGTTGCTGTGGGTGACTTTGAGATCGAGCCCTTGCAGAGCATCGTTGGCACCGAGTTCGATCACCACGGCAAAGGGTTTGTGCAGCTTGAGCAAATGGGGCAGGCGTGAGAGACCGCCCGAGGTGGTGTCCCCGGAGATGCTGGCGTTGATCACTTGGGCGGTGGGGTGAGTGCTGGCGAGTTTGCTTTGCATCAAGGCGACCCAACCGGTGCCGCGCGCGAGACCATACTCGGCGCTCAAAGAGTCCCCCAAAACCAACAAAGTGACCGAGGGTGTTGAGCCCAGTGCCACCGACCCGAGGAGGAATCGGTTAAAGTCGCGGCGATGGAGCTGCGCTTTGGCAGGCCTTTGATGCCCTAGGGCCAATGAGTCGGTTGAGATCACGGTGGTTGTGCGGTTGAATGACAAAAAGTGTTTTTCAAGTCTAGCGCAAACTGGTTAAAAGTCAGCCGTGGGCTTTATTTTTTTGTTTTTTTTGTAATGAAACTATGACGCAAGCTGTGATCCGAGTTGAACACCTGGGCAAGACTGTGGCTGACGCCACCGGTGAGTTGGCGATTTTGCAAGATGTGAGTTTTTCACTCGCACCCAAAGAGACGGCGGCCATTGTGGGGGCCTCGGGTTCTGGCAAGAGCACGTTGCTCTCCATCATGGCGGGCCTTGATACCCCGAGCTCTGGCCAGGTGTTTTGGGGCGAACAAGATCTGTTTGCCTTGGATGAGGATGCCCGTGCGCAACTCAGAGCCAGGCGCATGGGTTTTGTGTTTCAAAGCTTTCAACTCCTGGGGCACCTGAGCGCACTGGAGAATGTGATGCTGCCCTTGGAGCTCATGGGCGACACCCACGCCAAAACCGAGGCCAAAGCGATGCTCGAGCGCGTCGGACTGGGCTCTCGGCTGGGCCACTATCCCAAGGTGTTGAGTGGCGGCGAGCAGCAACGCGTGGCCTTGGCGCGGGCTTTTGTGCTCAAGCCCGCGATCTTGATGGCCGACGAGCCCACCGGGAGTCTCGATCATGCGACTGGGCAAAGCATCATGGCGCTCATGCTGGAGATGAACCAAGAACTCGCCACCACCTTGGTGTTGGTGACCCACGACGAGGCCTTGGCCGTCCGCATGGAGCGAAGACTGCACTTGAAAGCGGGGTGTTTGGTCTAGCCAAGCGTGAGGGTGGCTCGAAGACATCGAGCACATGAGCGCGCAAGGGTGGTGCACTCAAGAGATGAGGTGCTACTGCCCGTTTGACTGGAGAACCGTGTCATACTAGCGGGCATGAATGCAGCACAACCCAAAGTTCTTTACGGCTTTCACGCCGTTGGGGTTCGTTTAAGAACCACGCCCGACTCCATTGTGGAGATTTATGTTGAGGGCACGCGCCGAGATGCGCGCATGCGCACTTTTTTAGCCAAAGCGCAAGAGGCCAATGTGCGCATCATTGAAGCCGATGGCTTGAGGCTATCTAAGCTGTGTGCCAACCACGGTCACCAAGGGGTGGTGGCCTTGGTCAATCCGATTGTCATGGCGCACTCTTTGGACGACTTGCTCGATGACCTGCCTGCCTCGTCCCCAGCGCTTTTGTTGGTGTTGGACGGGGTGACCGACCCCCACAACTTGGGCGCGTGTTTGCGTGTGGCCGATGGTGCCGGTGTGCATGCCATCATTGCACCCAAAGACCATGCGGTGGGGATCAATGCCAGTGTGGCCAAGGTGGCGTCGGGTGCTGCCGAGACGGTGCCTTATTTCATGGTCACCAATTTGGCGCGCACCTTGAATGAGCTCAAAGAGCGCAATATCTGGGTGGTGGGCACGAGCGAAGACGCCAGGGGCAGTCTTTATGAATCCAGCTATGTGGGGGCCACCGCGTGGGTGATGGGGGCCGAAGGGGCGGGGTTGCGCCAGTTGACCCAAAAAACCTGTGATGAACTGGTCTCCTTGCCCATGGCTGGGGGTGTTGAGAGCTTGAATGTCTCGGTGGCCAGTGGCATTTGTTTGTATGAAACCGTGAGACAACGGCGCGCCAAGACCAGCCCAGGGTCTTGAGCAGTCTCAGTATCGCGCTGGCTGGCTTTCTGGCTGGTTGGGTGCCGTTCAATGCACCCTGCGAGACGCTTTTTTCTCCTTCAAGCCTTGCATTGATTGGGTGAGCCCGCACTGATCTTGGGGCGATCGGGATGCTATAGGGATGCTATAGGGATGCTATGGGGTTTGGGTCAAAGACAGGTGTGCGCGCACCATCCCCAAGTAAATCCAAGCCACCACGGCCATCAACAACAAACTCGCACCCGCCAAAGAGTAGTGAATGCCAATGAGCCCACCGCTCAAGCCCACCACCAGGCCTGAGCCCGCTCGCATCCCCAGGCTTGACATGTTGTACAAGCCAATGACCCGCCCCCTCATGTGCACGGGTGCATTGAGCTGGACAATGGTTTGGGTCATGGCACTGAAGGACAACTCCAAAAATCCAGCAAAGACCAAGAGCACGAGCGCCACCGCATAGTGATCGGTCAGTGCAAAACCGCCCAAGGCCAAGCACCACAGACAAGCCAAGATGAGGGCGGCTTTGGGGGTGGTTGGGAAAATGGCTTTGCCCTCGAGCACCAAGCCCGCGATCAAGGCGCCCAAAGCGTCCGCGGCCAAGAGCGCACTGTAGACCACACCATGGTTGCCCGGTGCCAAATCATGGACAAAGCCTGGCATTTGAGCCTGGTAGCTGTTGCCCACAAAAAACGAGGCGGCTGCGGCCAAGACCAACATGCTCAAAATCGTCACATTGCCCGAGATATCTCGACCCGTTTGAAGGATGTCTTGGAGTCCCTTGATGGCACGTCGAGTCGCCGCTGGCTCGAGCCTGAACTTTGGGCCATAGGGGGCGTTGATGAGCCACAGAAAATTGGGCAAGTAAAAAAACGCGTTGAGCAGCATGCCGGCTTGATCGCCCAAGGTCATCAAGATGACGCCTCCCACCGCCGGCCCCACCAATAGGCTTAAATAGCGTCCTGTGGCCAAGAGCCTTATGGCGCTAGGCAGTTGAGAGGCGGGCACCACGTCATAGAGCAGCATTTGGCTTGAGGTGTGCCACAGCACACCCGAGCAGCCGTGCAGTATCAAAAGAGCCATGGCTTGCCACATCTGCAGTGAATCGGTGTAGAAAAAATAGGCCCAAGCCAAGGACGCTGCCATGAACATGGCCATGCCCACTTGGATCAAACGCCTGGGGTCAAAGCGCTCGGCCAGGGCACCCGCGGGCAGCGAAAAAAGTAAGAACGGCAACCAGTGCGAGACCACGGCAAAGCCGCCCAGCACGGCCGAGTGAAACTTCTCCCACATCACCCAGTAGCTGATCACGTGCTCGATGTTGTCGGCCATCATGGCGAGCACAAAGGTGGCGAGCTGTGCTTGAAAACCGCGCGTGTGTAAAGCGGCAAACGACTGGTGCTGCACGGCTTTGGGCTCGGCTGTGCTCGAGGCTGGGCTCTCGGATGGAGGTTGGGGTGGGGTGGTTTGGGTCATCGAGTGCAACTCCTCATGCTTGCAACAGGCCCAGGGCCCCCAAGATGGCGCCGCTGGCCAAAAGCCACAACAAGTGAATTTGGGTTTTCCACACCAACAGCGCACTGATCGCCGCCACCAGCCACAAGGGCCAGTCGTGCGACCAGTGGTTGTAGTGGGAGTTTAAAACATAGCCCGTGGAGACCAGCAGCCCCACCACAATCGGTGCGACACCGGCCTTGAAGGCCTTGACGGCGGTGAGTTCGCGGTTGTGATGCGCCCAGTTGGTGATCACCAAGGTCAAGACACTGGAGGGCAAGAGCATCCCCATCGTGCAAACCAAGGCCGCCATCAGCCCATAGACCAAGGCTTGCCAGCCCGAGAGCAAGCCGCCACTCGCCACCAGCCCGACATTGAGACCCATGACCGCCACAAACAACACATTGGGGCCAGGAGCGGCTTGGGCCACGGTGATGGAGTTGGCGAACGTGGCATCATCGAGCCAATGGTGCTCTTGCACCAAGAAGCGGTGCATCTCAGGCGCTGCGCTGATGGCGCCGCCCACGGCCAGCAAGGAGTCCACTGAGAAATGTAAAAACAAGGCCAACCAGTCGGGAAGTGTCAAGTTCATGGGGGGAAAGGTTTGTCAAAAAATGAAAAAGGCGGTGGGGGTTGATCTCAAGGCTCGAGCACGTTCTCAGTCCCGGGCTTGGGCGATCGGCTTGTCCTTGGCCTTGTTGATGGCGCTGGTCAACACCTCTTGTGCTTGATCTGCGGGTGTGTTGGTTG
>CAISQQ010000077.1 GCA_903887655.1 uncultured Burkholderiales bacterium | reverse complement strand
TTGGCTTGGTTTTTAGAAGATGCTGCGCGTGTCGAGTTGGCCTCTTTAGCAAGCGCAATGGATCACATCGAGACTTTTAAAACACCTGAAAAAGCACACGAAAGGGCCACCTGGGCGGGTGGGATCGTGGATAGAATGTGGCAATACATGACAAGGGATGATCCAGAATGAGGATTGTTCCTGCTGGCTACCAACAATGCGCGGGTGTACCCAGTGGGTTCAATCCAACGATGCTGCTGAGGAACTTCAGATGAAAATATTGGTCTTGAATGGCGTGAACTTGAACATGTTTGGCAAACGCGATCCCCAGCATTATGGGCAAGCGACTTTGAGCGATATCGAGAAAGCGCTCAACAGCCTGGCCAAAGATTTGGGCGTCGAGTTGGAATGCTTCCAAACCAATGTTGAAGGAATCCTTTGTGAGAAGATCCACCAAGCGCATGACACCCACATTGATGGGGTGATGATCAATGCGGGTGCCTGGACTCACTACAGTTATGCTATTCGGGATGCATTGGCCATGTTGAAATGTCCAGTCATCGAAATTCACATGTCCAACGTCCATGCACGCGAGTCATTTCGTCACACATCGGTATTTTCATCCATCGTGGTTGGACAAATTTGTGGTTTTGGCATAGACAGTTACTTACTGGGATTGAGAGCCACTTACCAATGCATTAAAGCGGCCCAATAGTCCCAATAATCTGGCCGATACGTAAAAACGTAAAAGCCCATCTTCAAACACCACTGCTCATCACAAAGCCACCATCAACCGTCAGAGTCTGACCAGTCATGAACTGACTCCAGTCAGAAGCCAAAAATAAGAGCACCCCAGTGATATCGTGCGGAGTGGCCATCCGCTTCAGAGGTGTCAGTGACTTGAGCTGGTCTTTGACGTCTTCTTTGGTAGCGGCACTTGAAGCGGTGGGGTCAACCAATCCAGGAGAAACACAGTTGACCCGGATGCCATAGTTCCCCAACTCCATCGCCAACGTTTTACTCAAACCAATCACGGCAGATTTGGCTGCCACATAGTCATGATAAGGAACAACTGGGCGGTCAGTCAAATTACTCACAACGTTGATGATGCTACCCTGCCCTTTGTTTTTGAAGTGGGGCAAAACCGCTTGGGTGGTGTTGTATAAAGCGCCCATTGCCGCAGTCAACTGCATTTCAAAATCGAGCCAAGGCATTTGGTCGAACCGTTTGCGAGTCTCTGGGTTGAACTGAAAATTAGTGAGTGAATTATTGATCACTACATCAACTTTGCCCAATTCATACAATACGTGTTGAAAAAGAGCTTGAACTTGCTCAGGATCGCGAGCATCGGCTCTGTATGCGATGGCGTCGACTCCCAAGCCCAGACAATGTGTCACCACTTGTTGGGCCGACTCTTGGTCGTTCAAATATTGAATGACAACACTCGAACCTTGCTCAGCAAAAGCTTTGGCCGCACTCGCACCAATGCCGCGTCCAGCTCCTGAGATCCAAACAACCTTGCCTTTAAGAGGATGGTGACTGTATGTTTTCATGGTTTGGGGATCAACTCCAAGCTCGTGAATTTGGATGCATCCAAAGGATGCTGAATGAGTCCCATCTTTTGATAGGTATCGGCTGCTCTTTGAAATGCCAAAGGATCAAAGCTTCCCAAACCTTTTTTATCGGTCCAAGGGGAAACACTGGAGTTATTGCGCAGCTGAATCACTTCCAAATTAATCGATGGATTTTGGCCATCCAATGCATACTTAATAGCCAACTGAGAGGCCTCTTGAGGAGACTGGATCATCCATTGCATCGAGTCCTTGTAAGCCAACAAAAATTTTCTGATGGCCTCTTTCTTTTTAAGAAACGTGTCTTCAGTTACTACAAATATGTCGCTTGACACATTGATAAAGTTTTTGATATTCATGACATTGACTGCCCCCAGACCTTTTTCACGACCAACCAGCAAACCTGTGTCAGTGGCAGCAGTTGCATCCACCTGACCTTGCATCAAGGGTGCAAAATTCAGTACTCCCGTCACCACGATAGTCACATCTGATTCTTTTAAACCAGCCATGTGCAAGAGAAGTTGTAAGTTTTGTAAGGTACCACTTGACAAAGAATAAACCCCAATTTTCTTTCCTTTCAAGTCCATGGGGGTCGATATATTGCTCGATTTCAAAGACACCACATTGAATACATTTTGCGGA
>CAISQQ010000076.1 GCA_903887655.1 uncultured Burkholderiales bacterium | reverse complement strand
GTCCACTTTGTGAACGGGTGACAGTTGTTGGTAAGCGGCATCAAAACGGTTGCCCATCACCGCATCCAATTCGGAAATGGTTTTGTTGTTGCAAATAAAGCGTTCAATGTCGCGTTTCAGATTGCTCGGGCTGCAATTGAAACTCGCTGCATGCGTGTCGGACATCATGGCCACCAAGAAAAGAGCCAAAACGACTTTGATGAATCGATGCATCATAAAACCTTATGGTTAATTGTTGTAATTTTGATTGTATTTTAATTTCTGCAAAATCTACCAAGAGTTATCGAGTCCTGATTGAATTTCACTGGCCATCAAGTTTTGAGTCAACATCCCTGCAACTGCACCTGGGCTTGCTTTATTTGATCGTTGTATCAAGACCATTGAATTGAAGCGTGTTTCACGCGTTTTTCAAGAAATTCTTGATGCCCAGGCTCACTAGAATTCAAGCATTGACTTCAGTGATCGGATTCATCTGATCGTTGTCGCCAAGTGAATTGAAATGTTGATATGACCCTTCCTCGCAAAAAATCGACTGCTTATCGGCAGCAAAACTTGGGCGTTCCTGGGGTTGTTTACGTTTTGAGCAACCCGGGTTTGCGCGATGGGGTCCATAAAGTGGGATGCTCTCGCCGCTCAGGTCGGATTCGTGCGAATGAATTGAGCCGCAGTGCCAGCACGGGAACTCCTGGGCAGTTCATTTGTATTTATGAAATCGAGACCTTGGACTGTGGGCTTGCAGAATTCCGGCTATTGAAGATGCTGAGCCAGCATCGCGTTGGCAAGCCAGGCCAAGAATATATGGAGCTGGCGATCGAGCCACTGACCGCTGTCATCATGCAGGTTTGTCAAGAGGTGGATGCTGAAAAGAGCTCTGCGCCTTTCTTGTCGCAACCGGTGATGCACACATCGCCCACTACCAAGAGCGAGGCTGATGGTGTTGTTGGTGCTCAGTTTGTTCAACCTGATCGCCCCACTATCACAGCACCGAATTTGCCTCCATCCTCTGGGTCTAACTTCGACAGTGTGGTGTCACTTTCAAGGTTAGGACCCGGACGCTCCTCTTTTCGTTTCTGGGATCCTTTGCCAATCAAGTCTGGTTTTTTCAACTTGGATATCCTTTGTGGCATGGCTTTGATGTTGTTGTTGGTGTGGGCCTATGTGTCGAGTCACGCCTCGCGTGATCTTCATTCGATTCCTGTCGCAATGGTCGCTACTGACGAAACGGGCACTGTGCAAGATGACTACGCGGGCTCAAAGCCCACTTCTGTTGCCAACAAGGGAGCAGATGGCGTGGCTGAGCCCATCGAGAAATTTGGCTCACCTTGGCCTCGTGATCACCCTATTGACGCTTTGAAGCTGCAGCTCGATTGGTCGAGGCTCAGCCTTGAAGACAGAAACCAAATCGATACGGTGTGCGCCAAGGATGCGCTTCGACATGGTCTCGCATCCTATCGGCCCTGTCTTTACGCTCAATTCAGGGTCTATGACCACAGTGACAGACTCGTCCAGTGAGGCATTGTTTTGGAGCGACCTTTTTAAAGCAGCTCTGGCTCCATCTGTGCGCAACGTTGGAGGGTTAGACAAGTTCTCAACGAGTTGCTCGTGACGGTTGACCCCGGTCTTAGAGATGCATTGAAAATTTCTGTCACTTTGAGTGACGATCACATCAAGCTTGTGCTCCCCAAGATGGGGCGCTCAAGAGACGATAGAGATCCCTGGGTTTGATGGCCAAGACTTGAGCCGCCTCACTGGGTGTTAATTGTCGCTTGTCAAGGGCGGTTTGGGTGAAGCTCAACAAGCCTTCGCCCAGACGAAGCCGCTCAATGTCGCTTTCCGTCTTGGCGCCAAGGCTTTCATAAGCCACCCATTTGTTTTGGCGGTGATGCGTGCGCCACCATTCATCCAGGCAATGATCAAGGTGGCGCCACTCCTCATGGGCAATGAGACCGGCTTGTTCAAGTCGATGAGCCAGGCGTTGTGGGCTGATGTGCCAAGTTGCGGCGGCACTCAGAATGCGCTCGCGCTGTAGAAGGGTGGTTTGTCCTTTGAGATCCAGGTTCGCAAGGTCTGAGCGAGGTAGCAGAAATTCACCCGCCACATTGTCGCAATAACGATCAAGCCGCTCTTCATGGGGGTCCTCCAAACTCAAACGGCCTACACCACTCTCACCCAGCCACAGGTGGGCCAACTCATGAATCAGTGCGAACAGCCAGTCGGCCATCTCAATGTTTTCATTGATAGAGATCAGGGGTGAAGCGGTGTCGATGATGGAGAAGCTGCGGTAAATGCGTGCCGCTAGGATGGCGTGGAAACGTGCGATATGGCCAGAGAGCAGGATAAAAATACCCAGTCGCTCGAGACTTTGGCGCAGCATCTTGAAGGCCTGGGCAATGGTTTCGTTCTTTCTAATGTCTAGACGTGTGAGGCCCAGTTGTGTCTCTATCGATGAACAAAGTGCACGCTCACCGGCCTTCATACAAGCAGTCCCCACGAAATCCAGGTGAAGACGGCCTTGATCGTGTTGGGATGCGGACCGAATCAAGTTGTGGCGCCCTTGCAAATCTCGCAGCATCACCTCAAAATCCTGGCATTGCTCGGTGTTTCTCGCAGACACACTGGCTCTAAAGTCTTGAAGCGGCTCGTCGCTCTTGGGTGGTTCTTGAATGTAGAAAGCAAGAATGGGCCGCTCATAAGACCTGGCCATCCGCGCCAATTGGTCGCGAGTGGGATTCATATCGCCCCGTTCGATGGCGGCCAAGTAAGTCGCACGAATCCCCAAAGCTTGGGCTGCTTGGTCACCACTGAGGGCGGCCGTTTCTCGAGCCCAAACCATGACCTTGGGGTTGATTTTGTTGATCTTGATCATGCCATCATCGCCTCAGGCGCTCCCTCAAATCTAAGCCTGATAGCGTTCAAAGCGCTTGGAAGACTGTTGATCCTGGAGCCCCATCTTCAGTGAAATCGGTTGCCAACGTGAAGAGGCTCCCCGTGTCGGGTGGCTTCGAGGTCAACGCCAACACACGCTATTGTGTCCCCAACCAGGTGGGGTTGGCCCCTCAAAAAAACCCCCTCCATCGTCTCTTTTAGGGAATAGCAGACATTAAACGTGGTGGCTTTCAGTGCTCAGCGCAGGGAATTCAAGATCAATGCCCCGTTCCAGATGACTTTCAGGCACCTCTGGGTCCAATGCGGTTTGATGAGGGCCACCGCTCCCAGAGCCACCGTGACACAGGCGGGGTGTTTCAAGGTGATTTGAACCCAGTGTTGAACACGGTCAACGAGCCGAAGTGGATGGTGTAGAGCTTGCGCATCCGCCTTGATTGACTCACGTAGCCGATTGCAGCGCAGCCTGAGTGCGTGTTGACGCAGTCGCAGGGCGGTCTTATCCATGTTTTTTTGCGTTGAAGGACTTCAAGACAGCGTCATCGCTTTGCAACTCGGCTTTGCTCGCATGAAAGACCCCTGCCGGATTTTTGAGATGGACACGCGACAGCCCGATGAGGAGTGTGCCGAGCCCGATAAAAAGCAAAGACAGTGACAAGGTCACCCCCCAGCGGTGACCCTCCATCACCAACATGATGATCAGCCCACTCATCAGCAGCAAGCCCACGCTCATCATCATCATGGCCAAGGCAGCCAGCAAAATGCCATCGAACAAGCGACGCTTTTCAAGCTCAATCTCGGTTTCAATGAGCTCAATCCGAATGTGCAGCATCTCCACGGCGTTTGAGAGTAAGTTTCTCAGTGACGCGGCGATGCCTGGGGACGCAGTGTCACTCACAGTTCAGCCCTTTTAGCGACGGCTCACGATCAAGCCCAAGATCAGGCCCAGTCCAGCTGAAATACCAATCGATGTCCAAGGGTTCTCATGGACAAACTCATCGGTGGCATGACCCGCAGCCTTGACTTGTTCCAGTGCCACAGTTTGCAGGTGT
Source organism: uncultured Burkholderiales bacterium (assembly GCA_903887655.1). Taxonomy (GTDB): domain Bacteria; phylum Pseudomonadota; class Gammaproteobacteria; order Burkholderiales; family Burkholderiaceae_C; genus Limnohabitans. The sequence goes on along the minus strand of CAISQQ010000076.1, from coordinate 9,987 downwards.
TGGAGGTCGTTGATGGCTTGGTTCAAACGTTTGCTCACCCGTTCGCGCAGCTCTTGTGCATTGTCACCCACATGGTCAGCGGTGATGCGCAGCAACTCTTGTGTGTCATGGATCACAGCTTTGAGGTCCTGGACCAGTTGCTCTTTGTCGGAGGTGGAGGTGTTACTCATGGCAAGTCTTTGAATCGAGTGGGTAGACTTGAGACTATAAAGACACGACCGCTCGGATGAGTTGACGCACATCAAGTGCCAGGCCTATTAGCGCAACAGGGGGCGGGGGTTGAGCGCCGTCAAGACAGACAATTGGTCTTCGAGATCGGCTATTTTTCTCATGAAATCCAGGCTCAGCACCACACAAAACAAATCCACATCGTAGTCGTGGTAGAGCTTGCAAGCGTGTTGCAAAGCTGCGACTTGTGAGCTCGATACATAGCGCTCTTCCAAGTCGAAGTTCTCGATTTGGATGGCCCCAAATTCGATCAACTCAGCCGCTTCCTCGTGGCTCAAGTCACACAGTCGCGTGACCTCATTGAGGGTCAGGTAGTCGATTGTTTCTGGCGTTGGGGGATCAATGGGAAGGGTGTGCATGGTGGATCTCTTGGGTGAGGTTGGGCCTGGGGTCAAAGGTGGAGGTGGCGGCCAAGGCCTGGTAATGCAGGCGATCTGCCTCGCTCACCTGACTGGGAAGCTCAAGATGCACCACCGCGTACAAGTCACCCCGTTGGTGCTCAGGGGCTGGTAAGCCCTTGGATTTGATGCGCAGTTGTTGACCATTGCGAGTTCCCGCTGGCAGCGTGAGCATCACACTGCCCTCGAGTGTGGGAATTTCAATCTCGGCTCCGAGCACCGCTTCCCATGGGCTCACGCCCAGCTCCACATACAAATCATGGTTCACCGGTTTAAACAGTGGGTGAGGTGCGAGCTCTACAGTCAAGAACAAATCGCCGTTTTTCCCGCCCTTGTGCCCTTGGCCACCCATACCGCGCAGGCGAATTTTTTGACCACGCCGCATGCCTGCAGGAATTTTGACTTCGATGTGTTTTTCCTCACTCCCCGCTTGGAGGGTGAACGCCATGGTGCAGCCGCGCAGTGAATCGATCAGGCTCACACTCACCGTGTTTTGATGGTCAGCGCCATTCCTGGGCGCGTTGGAGAAGTGATGCCCCTGGGACCTGGCGTTGAGCGAGGCCAACAAATCGGCGAGGTCCATCCCATCGAAATCTTGCTGTCCATTGGCGAAGTGGTTCTCCCACCCGGGTGGTGGCGTGAAGCCATGTCCTTCAGGCACCTTGCCCAAGGCGTCGTAGGCGGCGCGTTTTTCAGGGTTCTTGAGACAGGCATAGGCTTCGGCCGCTTCTTTAAAACGATCCTCCGCTCCCACGGCCTTGGACATGTCAGGATGGTGGGTCTTGGCCAATAGTCGGTATGCTTTTTTGATGTCCTCTAGTGAGGCATCAGCGGGAACACCCAAAACCGCATAGTAATCTTTGTATTTCATCGTCTTTGGTTTGACCGGGCGTTGTCTTGAGCCTTGAGGTTTGAAGACGAGTGGGTGGGAGACACAAGAAAACGGGTGGTCATCATGGCCTTTCGAATCCCCACCAACTGGTCTGATAAATCATGCACACAGCAGCGGTCTTTGCTCACCAAAACAGCGGGCAGGGTGGAGAGTTGCCTTGAGTCGCAGAGCATTTGCCACTGCTGAGTCAAGCCGAACAGCGGTGTCCGGCCCTCGCGGGGCCGTCGCACCTCAGGGGCGGCGATCAATGCATTCATGGGCAATCGGATGGTTGGGGGTCTTTGATCTCAGACCCCTTTGTGTCTCAAGAGGCTTTGAGTGCCTTCTTGTCGATCATAGGGTGCGGTGAGGCTGGTGTATTGATCCTGATCAGGATCTGGTCGGTTTGGGGGCGAAACAGGTCTTGACCAGGACCATGACAACCGTGACCAACTCCCGGAGTGAATCGGCGCGGGGCATTTATTGAGCAAAGCCTAAAGCCGACGCCTTTGAATGCGCCTGTCCACCTCCCTTATTTTTGGGATCTCTGGCGCTCTAGCCTTGTGCACCTTCTCCTTGGGTATTGGGTCGAAGAAGATGCACACCGAGGCGAGATGAAGTGCTGTCCATCCCTCAGGGATCAATGAGGCCTATTCAATGCTTTTTGACGACGCTCACATCCAGCCGGCTGCGACCAAATTGCGAGTGGCATCCAGCACCAAGAGCACGTGTCCAAATGGGGTCGGGTGCACCGAGTCCGCCAAGAGATAGGTCGACACGTCGCCCGGGACCAGGTTGCTGCTGTTGCACACCAACGAGCTTGCCAACAAATTGGCGGGGGCGCTCAGGTTACAAGCGGGGGTGGTGACGTTGGACAGTCCATAGAACTGGGGATTGAGGAATTGGTCAGTGTTGGCCGCGTAGACATCTTCATACTTCACGCCAGGAGTGGTGGCCAAGCCCGCTTGCAAAGTCGTGTTGAAAGCCAGCGTGATGGAGTCGAGCATTTGTTGCAGTGCGGGGTTATTCAGACTCGTGCCCGCCACCGATTTGCTGATATTGGGGATATTGGTGACCAGCACATAGTTGGCGCCTTTGCCCAAAATTTGAGTTTTGATCAAACCCACCAGTGAGTTCGCGGCAGTGCTCATTTGGGCAGCCATGATGGGGGCGGCAGCCGCTGCAGCGGCGTTGGCACCGCCTGTGGCGGCCGCCGTGAGCACTTTGGTGACATCAGCCGACGACCACATGGCAACTTGTTGAGCGTAGTTGCTGAACGTGGTGAAGGGCGGTTTGTCGGAGGCCAAGACACTCAGCGCGCTGAATTGGGTGAACACATCATTGGCTCCGGCTGCCACAGTGACCAGCTCTTTGCCACTAAAGCCGCCGCCAAGCGTCAAGTGGTTCGTTATTTGGGTGGCAACTGGCACAGTCAATTGACCCACGATGGCATTGCTGCCACCGAGCGTGGCATTGCCGGGTCCGACTGGATGGGTGACCCGAGCTCCGCCTTGTGCGTAATTGGTGCAGCCTGGGTGATTGGTGACCGGCACATTAAAGCCCTGCGCGGCACTGCCGTTGAGCCCTGTTTGTGCGGCACAGGGGACGGCTAGGGACAGTTCTGAGGCCAAAATCTCCACCCAAATCTGGGCGGTGGGGGAGTTGATGGTGTATTTGCCACCGCCCAAAGCGGCAACAGTGCCCACTTTGTAGGTTCCCACGTCACTCAAACTGTCACCAAAGGTCACCAGAGAGGTGAAGGGGATTTTGAGGGAGGAGTTGCCCCCGCCACAAGAGCTTAACAAGGCCATCAGAGCAAATGCACAAAGGGATTTGAATGTCATGGTGTTGAGTGAAGAAGAGGGTGAAGGGATGAGAGGCTTGGCCAATCAAGGAGGGTATTTTTTCTTGCATCATAATGAATCACCTTCTCTTGTGGACTCAGGTTTTACCCTTTTGGCTGCAAGCGGCAACACACGCGGGTGGCCAACCCCACCATCTCAATCAAAGAGCACGCTGGGCTCTCAAAGGAGACCCCCAGGGCTTGGCGTTGGAGTTCTGGGTCAACTTTCAGTTATCCTACTCACAGGGGTTGATTTTTAGCGGCAAGGCAGAGCGGCTTGCATTTTTGACGCTGGGGGTGTCAAAATTGGGCTCCAGCGCTTGTTCTGTGGTGATGGGTGTTTCAAACTTTGAAGGCCTTTTATGGAGAAAATACACCGGATCGTGATTGTGGGGGGCGGCGCGAGTGGGCTAGAGCTCGCCACCCAACTTGGGGACCAGTATCAGGACCGAGTTCACCGATTTGGCAAGGTCCACGTGACCTTGATTGACAAGTCGCGCACCCATGTGTGGAAGCCCAAGCTGCATGAGATTGCCGCAGGCAGCATGGACACCGACGATCACGAGCTCAATTACATCGTGCAAGCCCATTGGCATCACTTCAGCTATTGCATTGGCTCCATGATTGGCCTGGATCGCCAAAACAAGCGCGTGCATTTGGCTTCGCATCACGATGAGAGTGGCGATCTTGTGACCCCAGAGCGGTCCATTGCATACGATACCTTGATTTTGGCGGTGGGCAGTCTCACCAACGACTTTGGCGTGCCGGGCGTTCAAGAGCACGCCATTCGCTTGGAGTCTTTGTCCGATGCCAAGCGGTTTCATCAGCGACTTATCAATGCCTGTATCCGCGCGCAAGCCCAGGAAACACCCCTCATGCCCGGGCAGTTGCATGTCGCCATCATTGGGGCCGGAGCGACAGGGGTAGAACTTGCGGCTGAGCTGCACCGCACCACGCGAGAGGTGGTCTCGTTTGGGCTTGATCGGGTTGATCCTGAAAAGGATTTGAAGGTCATTTTGGTGGAAGCCGCACCTCGAATCTTGCCGGCATTGCCTGAGCGCATCTCCAAGGTCTCGCAGGCACTCTTGGTGAAACTGGGGGTGGAGGTGATGACATCCGCCCAAGTTCTGAAGGTTGACAAGAACTTGGTGACTCTCTCGAGCGGCCAGAGCATCCCGGCCGAGCTCATTGTCTGGGCTGCTGGGGTCAAAGCCCCTGATTTTTTGAAAGGCTTGGACGGCTTGTCGACCAATGGGGCCAATCAAGTGCGGGTCAAAGCGTCTCTGCAATCGGTTGACGATCCCGCGATTTTTGCCATGGGCGACTGTGCCGCCTGTCCCTGGGTGGTGGATGATCAGGGGATTCAAAAAATAGTGCCTCCCCGCGCGCAAGCGGCGCATCAGCAAGCGAGCCATTTGGGCCGTCAGATCGAACAGATCATCCAAGGGCGAGCCCTTGCAGACTTCAAATACAAAGATTTTGGGTCCTTGGTGTCTCTCGGGAAATTCAGTACCGTTGGGAGCATGATGGGAGGACTGGTGGGACGCAATCTCTTCATTGAGGGCTATTTTGCCAAGTTGATGTATTTGAGCCTGTACAAACTTCATGAATTTGCGCTGCACGGTTGGGTCAAGGTGTTGTTGGATACCTTGGTGCGGCTTATCAATCGCAGGACCGACTCCATCGTGAAGTTGCACTGATAAAATTCCAGTCTCGTGAGTCTGCCTGGTGTGGATTCAACCTCTGGTTGGTGCGCCTACAAACCCTGGGTTCAATGGACGCGGTGTGTCTTTTTATTTAACCATGGTGTATGGCATGACTTCTGAGAACTTGACAATGACGGCAAAAAATGAATTGGCCCCCAGCGGTCAATTGCGCGCGGGCATGAACCTGGGCAATACCCTGTTCACCGGCAAGGATGCATCGGGTCAGCTCCAAGGTGTCAGTGTGGACTTGATGCAAGCCTTGGCCCAACGCTTGGGGGTGCCTTTGCAGATGGTGGTCTATGACCAACCGGGACAGGTGGCGGACGACGCTGTTCGTGGTGCTTGGGATGTGGCCATTTTGGCGATCGAGAAAACCCGGGCCAAAACCATTGCATTCTCGCCCGCGATGACGGAGATTGAAGCGGGTTACGTCGTGCGTCCGAACTCGCACCTCCAGCGTGTTGATCAGGTGGATGCACCCGGTGTCAAGATTGCTGCGCCGACCAAGGCCGGCTATGAGCTCTACCTCAGCAGCGCACTCGAGCACGCCACCTTGGTGCGCACGGCCAACTTTGCCGAATCGATGGCTGTTTTTAATCAAGGCGGCGTCGACGTCTTGGCCGGTCTCAAACCCAATTTGATCGACGCCATGGGCCGCTTGCCAGGCGGGCAGTTGCTGGACGGCAACTTCATGGTCATCAACCATGGGCTCGCCACCCCGCTGGGCCTCAACGCAGCGAACGAATATCTGCGCCATTTTGTGCAAGAGATGATTGCCAGCGGTTTCATCGCTCGATCCATTGAACAGCACCGCATCATTGGGCTCAAAGCCATTGCGGCATAACAGGCCATGACGATCCGCCGTGTCAGTGCCCATGCCTTGAGTCTTCCCTACGACTTGGGAGGCCCCAAGCCCATTTTTGCGGGCAAAGAGCGGATGATGGAGCTGTTGTTGATCCGCGTGGAGACCGCTGACGGGCTGGTCGGTTGGGGCGAGTCGTTTGGTTTTGCCATTTGGCCCTCGACCATCGAAGCGCTTGAGCGCTTGGTGGCGCCTTTGGTGCTGGGCCAAGACGAAGCACAAATCAGCAAGATCCACGAAGAGCTCACCCGCAAGCTGCACCCTCTCGGGCGAGCGGGTCCCGTGACCTATGCCATTTCAGGACTCGACATTGCACTGTGGGATATCGCGGGGCAACGGCTTGAACAGCCTTTGGCGGCCATGCTCGGTGGCGCCCAGCGCAACAAAGTCAAAGCCTACGCCAGCTTGATTCGCTACAACCGTCCTGAATTGGTGGCCAAGCAAGCCGCAAGAGCGGTCGCTCAGGGCTTTCAAGCCATCAAAATCCATGAAATCACCTGGGAGGCCGTGGCAGCCACCCGAGACGCGATTGGCCCCGATGTCTTGTTGATGGTGGACGCCAATTGTCCCTGGAATGAGTCCGAGGCACTGGCCATGTGTGATCGGCTTGAGCCGCTGCAGCTGCATTGGCTCGAGGAGCCGCTGTGGCCGCCAGAAGATCACGCTGGGCTCGCTCGCCTCCAGCAAAGGGGCCGCATTCCCACCGCCGCTGGTGAAAACGCGTTGGGCTACCTGGACTTCAAGAGTCTCTTGGACTCAAGGGCGGTGAGCTATGCACAACCCAGCGTCACCAAAATCGGCGGGATCACGGAATTTTTGAAAGTGGCTGAGTTGATCTTGGCCTCCAGCGCCCAGCTCGCTCCCCACACGCCCTACATGGGACCGGGTTTGATCGCCACGGCGCACATTTTGGCCAGCCTTCGTCCAGAGATCTTGTTGGAGTACACCTTTTGCGACATGCCGCTCAACCCCTTGGGGGAGCTCGTTCTCACCCATGACGGCTATTTGGAGGTCTCTACCTTGCCGGGTCTGGGCCTGACGATCAACGACCACTTGGTTCAACAACTCAAAATCACTTAAAGGGCAATTCATCATGGTCTCCATTCCTCAATTAACGCTCGGTCTGGGCTCGGTCTTGCTCTCGAGCTGGGCGTTGTTGTGCCCGCCTGCTGCCGTGGCCCAAACCACCAACGTCACGCGCATCGTGCTGGCGTTTCCACCCGGTGGGCCCACCGACTCTTTGGCGCGTCAAATTGCCGAGCAACTTGGCGTCGAGCTCGGACAAAGCATCGTGATTGAGAACCGCCCAGGCGGCAACGGTGCCGTGGCCGCACAGTTTGTCCTCAATGCACCCAATGACGGCAAAACACTCTGGCTCACCACCGCTGGCGCCATCACGGTCAACCCCGGCCTTTACCCCAAGCTCGCCTATGACGTGAAGAGCTTTGCACCGGTCTCTTTGTTGGTGAACAACCAAGAGGTGTTGGTGGTCAATCCCAAAAACCCCGCCAACGATCCGGCCCAATTCATCAAGGAGGCCATGGCCAACAAGAATGGGCTCAACATCACCTCTTCAGGCATCGGCAGCATGCCGCACATGGCCATTGAGTTGTTGCGCGACGCCACCGGCGACCACTACACCCACATCCCCAACAAAGGCGCGGCACCCGCCATCACCGACGTCATGGGTGGACAAGTGGATGCTTTCTTTGGCGATATTCCTGGCGTGCTGCCCTTTATTCAAGCCGGTACCCTGAAAGCCATTGCCATTGCATCGACCAAGCGGTTTCCCATGTTGCCCAATGTCAAAACATTCGATGAAATCGGTGTCAAAGGCATTTACATCAACAACTGGAGTGCGATGTATGTCTCCAAGCAAGTGCCCGCCGCTGTGATTGATCAACTCAACAAAGCGATTGTGAAAACGCTCTCCCACAAAACCGTGCGCGATAAATTGCTCGCGTCCGGCACCGATCCGGAATTCTCCACGCCCCAAGAAATGGCCAACCAGGCCGAGGAGGAGACCAAAGTGTGGAAAAAATTGGTTCAAAAATACAATATCAAAGCGGACTGAGCTGGTGGGCTCGAAGGCTCCTAGGCCTTCAAATCTCTTGAAGCCCACCGCGTTGTTCAACGACTCCCCACCTCTGTGAGACCCAGACCATGAGCGCAGGCACCCTAGAGCTGAAAACCTTGAAAAACTCGGTGAGCCCCGAGGAGTGGCGAGCGCGGGTGGATCTCGCTGCTTGTTACCGACTGGTGGCCCATTACGGGATGTCGGACATGATAGCCAACCACATCACCTTGCGCGTGCCAGGCGAGGACGATGCTTTTTTGATCAACCCCTACGGCATGATGTATGAAGAGATGACAGCGTCGTGTTTTTTAAAGATCACCCACGAAGGCGAGGTGCTCTTCAAGCCCGATTTTGGTGAACTGAACTACGGCTTTAATAAGCCAGGCTATATCTTGCACAGCGCTGTGCACAAAGCCCGACCCGAAGTGGCTTGTGTGATTCACACCCACACCTATGCCGGCATGGCGGTGTCCGCACTCCAATGCGGCTTGTTGCCCCTGACTCAGACGTCGATGCGGTTTTTGAAGGTGGCTTACCACGACTACATGGGCGTGGTGCTGGACTTGGCCGAGCAAGCGGTCTTGGTCAAGGATTTGGGTGATGCGGAGGCGGTGATTTTGCGCAACCACGGGCTCTTGACCGTGGGCAAGACTGTGGGCGAAGCCTTCAATTGGATGCATCGCTTGGAGTTGTCGTGCCGCGCTCAAATTGCCGCCATGTCTTGCAACTCACCCTTGCAAGAAGTCTCTGAGGCGGTTTTGAAAGAAACCTATATGAACTACCAGCCCCAAGTGCGCAGACCGTATGGTCTCATGGAGTGGCCAGCCTTGCTGCGCATGGCCGAGCGACTCGATCCAAGCTTCAAAGAATAAATCGTCACCTGCCCCTCATGTAAGCGGCGTGTCTGCGCCCCAGAACCCAGCCCTGGAGTCAAGGCTACACCATGCACCCGTTGAACCCATTTTTTTGGAGATCCACTTGGCTCGTTTGGGTCTCAAGGAGCTGTCCTTGAAAAAAATTGTCTACCTGACACCGTCCGCCCCGGTGCTGCGCGAGCAAATGCTGCGCTGGGTGCCTGCAGGTTTTGAGCTGGTGTTTGCCCTTCAAACCGACGCAGACCATCACTTGGAGCTGCTCAAAGACGCGGATTACATCTTCATTGCAGGCTCTCGCTTGAGCCGGTATTTGATTGAGCATGCACCGCGCTTAAAAATGATCCAAAAATGGGGCATTGGTGTGGACAAGATCGATGTGGCAGCCGCTCAAGACCGAGGCATTGCGGTCTACATCACCAGCGGGGCCAATGATGTGCAAGTCGCAGAACACACCCTTTTATTGATGCTGGCCACACTTCGCAAATTGACTTACGCGCAAAAAGCCATGCAAGCCCAGCAATGGGTCAATGCCGAGCTCAGAACCACGTGCATGCAACTGAGCGGTAAAACCGTGGGGTTGTATGGTTTTGGCAATATCGCAAAACAAGTGGCCAAACAGTTGAAGGGCTTTGACGTGCAGATCCTTTACTACAGCCGAAGCCAAGCAAGGCCTGAGATTGAGCAGCAATATGGCGTGAGGTATGTGGACGCCCAGAGCTTGTTTGCTCAAAGTGATGTCTTGAGTTTGCACGCCCCCTACACCAGCGAGACCTTTGAGATGATCAATGACTCGACGCTGTCGCTCATGAAGCCCAGCGCCGTGCTCATCAACACCGCCAGGGGCGAGTTGATCAGGGATGCCGATTTGGTGCACGCCCTTCAAACCCAGCGTCTCTTTGGTGCCGGCATCGATGTCTTTGTCCAAGAGCCCCCGCCCGTGGATCATCCATTTTTTGCGCTTGACAATGTGGTGATGACCCCGCACTCAGGCGCGAGTGTTCAAGAGGTGGTGGACCGGGTGATTGAGCACGGATTCAACAACATCCGCTTGTTCGATCTTGGCTTGCCGCTCAATCCAGCCGACCGGGTGAAGGCTCACCAGTGAGGCAACACGTTCAGTTGGGGGG
>CAISQQ010000075.1 GCA_903887655.1 uncultured Burkholderiales bacterium | reverse complement strand
GGCCCCCTCCCCCGCCTGCCGCCTTGATGATCACGGGGTAGCCCACCGCCTTGGCCACTTTGCGCATTTGCACGGGGTCGCTTGAGAGCTCGCCTTCGGAGCCGGGCACACATGGCACCCCGGCTTTGATCATGGCTTGTTTGGCCGCGACCTTGTCGCCCATGATTCGAATGGACTCGGGTGTGGGTCCAATGAATTGAAAACCGCTTTTCTCCACCCGCTCGGCAAAATCGGCGTTTTCACTTAAAAAACCGTAACCCGGATGGATGGCCTGCACATCCGTCACCTCGGCCGCGGCGATGATGGAGGGCATGCTCAAATAGCTTTGCGCAGAGGCCGCCGGCCCAATGCACACCGCCTCCTCGGCCAACTTCACGTATTTGGCCTCCCGATCGGCTTCGGAATACACCACCACGGCCTTCACACCCAGTTCTCGACAAGCGCGCTGGATGCGCAGGGCAATCTCGCCTCGGTTGGCGATCAGTATCTTTTTAAACATGCGGCGCCCCTTTACTCAATCGCAAACAAAGGACTGCCGTATTCGACAGCCTGAGCGTTTTGAGCAAAAATTTGGGTGATAGTGCCACTCTTGTCGGCCTCAATTTCATTGAGAATTTTCATGGCCTCGACAATACAAATGGTATCCCCCTCATTGACCACCGATCCCACCTCCACAAAGGCTTTGGACTCGGGCGAGGCGGAGCGGTAAAATGTGCCGACCATGGGGGACTTGACAGTGTGGGCCGTGCTCGCGGCGGGCTCCACCACGGGGGGGGCGCTGGACACCACCACGGCAGGGCTCTCCAGTGGGGACAAGGTCAGCGGCACCACACCCGAAGAAACACCGGAGGGGATATACTGGGCGCCGACACTCTTGACGATTCTCACCTTGCCCTCGGGCTCCGTGATCTCCAATTCAGCCACATTGGACTCAGAGACCAAATCGATCAAAGTTTTAAGTTTTCTCAAATCCATAAAAATACGTTATTTCAAGCTAAAGAAGCTCTAATTTACACCAAATCGGCTCAAAAAGCATTAAAAATTTTTATTTTATTTAACTGAGGGCCGCGTTACCCGCAATGCCGTGGCTCCTTCACGCCAGCCTGACGATTGACTCGACCTGGACTTTGGGTCAAGTTGAGCCCATTTTAAGCTCTATTATGGTCTATTGGGGTCTATTGGGTACCATAGACGTCAATTGGAATCGAACCAGCGCCAAATCGCCAATCAAGCCCACTGCCATTGAGCGATATCGGCCTCGTGCAAACGACCCAAGTGGCGATGAAGCAGCTGCCCATGGGCGTCCAGCACCAAGGTGAACGGCAGGCCACCTTGCTCATCGCCCAAGTTTTTGCTCAACTCTGGACCCACCAAACCGGCCAGACCAATCGGATAACTCACCGGACGCTGCGACAAAAAATGTGCGACAGCACTCGGCTGATCGATGGCCAAACCCAGCACTTGAACACCTTTGGCAGCATTTTGCTTGTAATAAGCGTCCAATAAGGGCATTTCAGCGATACAAGGCTGGCACCAGGTTGCCCAGAAATTAAGCACCAAGGGCTTGGACATGAAACTCGACATGGCCAAAGGGGGACCGTTGGGCTGATCGAAGCTGGCGGACCACAAGGCGTTTTGAGCCGCCTCGGACAAGGACCCACGCCAGAAAAACCGCCGTTTCGAAGCCACGTGTTGACGCCCCAGCCCGCCGCGCCAGCAAGCACCGCCACACCCAGCCCCGCCAAGACGCTCGCTCGACGGCTCAAAGTCTGGGGCTCATTCGGCGCTGATGGATGGGGGGTCTCTTCAAACATGGGGGCATCTTACTCCAGCAAGCGAAGAAGGGCTTGCTCGTCGCCGCGCAAAGAACCCATTTGGGGGTCGGCTTTGAGGGCGCCTCGGATATCGTCGAGGTCATAAATCATCAAATGCACCCCCACATAGCGCGACAAGGCCGCAGACTGGACGTTCAAACTCAGCGCATCAACGTCCTCGCCCTTGAAGCCGCGCACGCGCGTGACTTGGTAGCGCAGACCTTGGTTGATGAGCTCAATTTCCGCACTTTTGGGGTCTTGGCAAAAGAGTTGCAGGTAAATATCGGAGTGAACGCTGGCCGTTCCCCGCCAAACAGCGCCCGAGAGGTGGGGCCGAAACTCGCGCAATCGCCCCATCCACACCAGCGCCAATCGCCTCAAGTGCTGCAACTGCTCGGCTTGCTCCTCGGCACAAAAGATGTCGATGTACTCTCTCACCGCCTCTTCCACCAACGCGTTGCTGGGCAAGGCCGTGCGAGTCCCCAGCCCCAGCCCCAGCCGCTTGAGCGCTTGGCGCTTGGCGTCTCGGTACTCCAAACCCTCTTGAACAACCAAGGCAGCGGCCGTTTGGGCAATCAATTCATCGTGTTCGTTTTTCACCCTGCGTATTGTGCACAACTTTGAGGTCAACAGTGCACACGGGAGCACTGGCGCCATGGCATGAGCAGTCACGTCTAAAATAGACCCCATGCACATCCACATCTTAGGCATTTGCGGCACCTTCATGGGCGGCTTGGCCGCCTTGGCCAAAGCAAGCGGCCACCGCGTCACCGGTTGCGACCAAGGCGTCTATCCCCCCATGAGCGACCAGCTCGAGGCCCTGGGCATTGAGCTCACCACGGGCTTTGGCAACGAGCAACTCGCCCTTGAGCCCGATCTCTTTGTCGTGGGCAATGTGGTCTCGCGCCAAGTGAGCCCAGAGGGCGTGGCCAAGTACCCCTTGATGGAGTCGATTTTGGAGTTGGGACTGCCCTACATGAGCGGTCCGCAGTGGCTCAGTGAGCACCTCTTGCACGCAAGCGGTCATGAGTTTCACGTGCTCGCGGTGGCCGGCACCCACGGTAAAACCACCACGAGCTCCATGCTCGCTTGGATTCTCGAGCACGCTGGACTCCAACCCGGCTACTTGATCGGTGGCGTGCCCCTGAATTTCAACACCTCGGCACGACTGCCTGGCAAGACCGACAAGACAGCGAGACCCCTCTTTGTGATCGAAGCCGATGAATACGACACGGCGTTTTTTGACAAGCGCAGCAAATTCGTTCACTACCGCCCTCGCACCGTGATTTTGAACAACCTCGAGTTTGACCACGCCGACATCTTTGATGATCTGCGGGCGATTGAGCGTCAATTTCACCACCTGGTGAGAACGGTCCCGGCGTCAGGCCGTCTCATCGTCAACGCCCAAGAGCGCAGCTTGCAGCGCGTGATTGGCATGGGCTGCTGGAGCGAGTGCGAAGGGTTTGCACTCGAGAGCCATGAGCGCCAAGAGGGCGACAGCGTCGCCGTCAATTGGCACCTCTCGGGACCAGCCGAGGACTTTGAGGTGTGGCATGGGCACGAACGCCTCGAGCGGCTTCGCTGGTCCATCACCGGCGTGCACAACCAAATGAACGCCTTGGCCGCCATCGCGGCGGCCCACCACGTGGGGGTGAGCGTGGCGCAAAGCATCCAGGCCCTCGAGCAGTTTCAAAACGTGCGCCGCCGCATGGAGCTCAAAGGCCAGGTCGCTTTGAACGCCATCAACTCGAGCCCCATCACGCCGTCGAGCGCCAGCCCAGCACTGGTGAGTGTCTACGACGATTTTGCCCACCACCCCACCGCCATCCAAACCACCTTAGAAGGCCTGCGGCGCCAATTGGGAGAGACGGCGCGAATTTTGTGTGTGTTTGAGCCGCGCAGCAACACCATGAAGCTCGGCAGCATGAAGGCCCTCTTGCCCATGGCCTTGCAATCGGCCAATTTGAGCTTTTGTCACACCCAGGGACTCGAGTGGAATGCGCAAGAAGCGCTCGCCCCCTTGGGTGAGCGCTCGATGTGCGCCAACGGTATTGAGGCCTTGGTTGAGCTCGTCGCCTCAAAGACCCAAGCCGGTGACCACATCGTGTGCATGAGCAATGGCGGGTTTGGAGGGATACACGCCAAATTGTTGGCTCGCTTGGCCGGCCACGCGCCCTAAAGCCCGCGAGGGCTCACGGGAGAGATCCGTTCAAGCGGCTTTGCGCCTGGCCTTCACGGCCGAGGACAACGCCTCCAAGCACGCCAGCGAATCCTCCCAACCCAAGCAGGGGTCGGTGATGCTCTGTCCATACGTCAAGCCACTCACCTCGTCTTTGCCGGGCGTGAATTTTTGCGCCCCCTCGAGCAAATGACTCTCGAGCATCACCCCAAAAATATGAAGAGACCCACTGGCCAGTTGCTTGGCAATGTCAGCCACCACGTCTTTTTGTTTTTCAAACTGCTTGCTCGCGTTCGCGTGCGAGCAGTCCACCATCAAGTTCGTGGGCAAGTGCGCTTTGGCCAGTTCTGCACAGGCCTCTTGGACACTTTGCGCGTCATAGTTGGGTTTCTTGCCGCCTCGCAAAATCACATGGCAATCCGAGTTGCCCTGGGTTTGCACGATCGCGACTTGGCCGTTTTTGTGGACCGACAAAAAGTGATGCCCACGCGCGGCGGCCTGAATGGCGTCGGTGGCGATTTTGATGTTGCCATCGGTCCCGTTCTTGAAACCGATGGGCGCTGAGATGCCCGAGGCCAATTCGCGGTGCACTTGGCTCTCGGTGGTTCTGGCACCAATCGCCCCCCAAGAGATCAAGTCGCCAATGTACTGCGGCGAAATCACATCCAAGAATTCACTGCCCGCGGGCAGCCCCAAGCGGTTGATCTCAATCAAGAGCTGGCGCGCAATCCTCAAGCCCTCGTCGATGCGATAACTCTCATCCAAATACGGGTCATTGATGAGACCCTTCCAACCCACCGTGGTGCGAGGCTTCTCAAAATACACCCGCATCACCACCTCCAAGGTCCCGGCGAACTCAGCGCGTGCATGGACCAAGCGGCGGGCATACTCGAGCGCTGCCGCTGGATCGTTGATCGAACACGGCCCCATCACCACCAACAAGCGGTCATCTTGGCCGGCCATGATGCGGTGAATGGCCTGGCGCGTTTGGGCAATGAGGGCTTCAACCGGGGTGCCTTGGATGGGGAAGAAACGAATCAAGTGCTCGGGCGGGGGCAGCACCGTGATGTCTTTGATGCGTTGGTCATCGGTTTGGCTGGTTTTTTCGGCGCCCATGGGCAGCGAGTGGGATGGTACTTTGGCATTCATGAACGTGAACTCTCCGAAAAAGATGACCCGCCCACACGCTGTGCGTGACCGTGGCAGCCCCCAAAACAAAAACCGCCCTCAAGGGGCGGCTGGTGTGAATTTAAATCGAGATGGATTCGTTCAAACTCTCTGAGCCGCCCCAAGGGCAGTGAGAAAGATCTTAAAAAATCCAAACTGGAAAAAATTCATCATGTTCAAAATATATCACAAAATGTGAGGCCGTCAAGGCCCGCTCTGGCGCTGAGAAGCTTGGGCAGCGCGAGGCTGGCTGCGCCTTGGCATGGAGAGCGACCTCAAGCCGTGCCGCCCACCGTCAAGCCTTCAATGCGCAACGTGGGCTGACCCACACCCACGGGGACACTTTGGCCTTCCTTGCCACACGTCCCCACCCCTGAGTCCAGGTGCAAATCTGAACCAATCATGCTCACCCGGGTGAGCGCATCGGGGCCATTGCCCACCAAGGTCGCACCCTTGACGGGGTAGAGCAATTTGCCGTTCTCCACCCACCACGCTTGGCTGGTGGAAAACACAAATTTACCCGAGGTGATGTCGACCTGCCCCCCTCCAAAATTGCTGGCATATAGACCGCGCTTTAAGCTGCCGATGATCTCGGCGGGGTCGCGATCCCCCCCCAACATATAGGTGTTGGTCATCCTGGGCATGGGCAAATGCGCATAGCTCTCGCGCCTGCCGTTGCCCGTGGGTTTGACCCCCATGAGTCTCGCGTTCATGGTGTCTTGGATATAGCCTTGCAAAATGCCGTCCTCGATCAACACATTGCGCTGACTCACCTCCCCCTCATCGTCCACGTTCAAGGACCCGCGGCGGTGCGCCAGTGTGCCGTCATCGAGCACGGTGACGCCCTTGGCGGCGACACGCTTGCCGATGCGGCCACTAAAGGCACTCGAGCCCTTGCGGTTGAAGTCCCCCTCGAGGCCGTGTCCAATCGCTTCGTGCAGCAAAATACCAGGCCAGCCTGGCCCCAAGACCACCGGCATTTCCCCCGCCGGTGCGGCGCGGGCCTCCAAATTGGTGAGGCCACACTGCACCGCTTCGCGCGCAAAAGTCTGCAGCAGTTCGTCTCCAAAATAGGCCAAACCAAAGCGCCCGCCGCCACCGCTCGAGCCGGTTTCTCGGCGACCGTTTTGCTCCACAATCACCGTGACGTTCAAGCGCACCAAGGGTCGAATATCGGCCGCTCTCACCCCGTTGGCCCGCGCCACCAGCACCACATCGTGCTCCATGGACAAACTCGCCATCACTTGAACGACCCGAGAGTCTTGTGCACGCGCCATGCCCTCGATCTTTTCAAGCAACTGCACCTTGGCCGTGCTGTCCATGCTGGCAATGGGGTCCTCCACCCCATAAAGACGCCTGGCCGCGGGCATTTTGCCGCGCGGCACCTTCTGGCGCCCCTGGCTCAACGCGGCGGTGATGGAGCGCACCGTGTGCGCCGCGTCCAAGAGACTGGCCCAGGAAATGTCGTCTGAATAGGCAAACGCGGTTTTTTCGCCACTCACCGCCCTCACCCCCACCCCTTGGTCGATGCTGAAGGAGCCGGTTTTGACGATGCCCTCCTCCAAGCTCCAGCCCTCTGAGCGGGTGGTCTGAAAATACAAATCGGCATCATCGACTTGGTGCTGGGTGATCTCGGCCAAGGCGCGCTGCAGGTGGTTTTCATCCAAACCAAAGGGTGCGAGCAAGACGTCATGCGCCACGCGTTGGCGCGCTTGTGACGCCGAGGCCGAGGGTTGGCTGTCTTTGAGCGCCTGCCCTGGCGACAAGGGTGAGGAAAGACCCGCATCGAGTCCCAAGGCGAGATCGGGGGCTGTGGCGGAAAAGAGGGAGGAGTTGGGGTGCATCATGCTTGCATTGTAGAGTCTCGCCCCACCTGGGGACCCGAGGCCCCTGAGAATGTCCACCCGCGCGCACAGGGGCTTTGTCAGGCGCATCCTGAAGGCGATGGATCAAGGCCCAGGGCCCAGAGCCCAGAGCCCAGAGCCCAGAGCCCAGAGCCCAGAGCCCAGGCTCAGGCCTCAGGTCTTGGGGCGCAGGCACCCATTCAAGACTGCACCAACTGCTTGGCCTTGGAGACCGACATCAAAATGCCCAAGCCAAAGCCCAGGGTGACCATGGCCGTGCCGCCATAGCTGATGAAGGGCAGCGGGACCCCCACCACCGGCAATATCCCACTCACCATGGCCATGTTCACAAAGGCGTAGGTGAAAAAGATCAAGGTGATGCTGCCCGCCAACAGTCGGCTAAAGAGGGTGGGGCCGTCCAGAGCAATGCTCAAGCCGCGAAGGATCAAAAAGACAAAACCCACAATCAACAAGATCGCCCCAAAAAGTCCAAACTCCTCGGCATAGGAGGCAAACACAAAGTCGGTGGCATGCTCAGGAATGAAATCCAAATGGGTTTGGGTGCCTTGCAAGAAGCCTTTGCCAAATATCCCCCCCGAGCCGATCGCAATCATGCCTTGGATGATGTGAAAGCCCTTGCCCAAGGGGTCGCGCGAGGGGTCAAGAAGCGTGCAAATGCGCTGCTGCTGGTAGTCCCTGAGCAGTGGCCAGTGAAATTGGTCATCACACAAGGTGGGCTCCAAGATCACCAGGGCCAAAATGAGCCCCAAAAAAATCACCACTGGCGGCACAATCAAGCGCCAACTCAAGCCGGCAAAGAAAATCACATAAAAGCCCGCGGACAGCACCAAAATGGCGGTGCCGAGATCAGGCTGCTTCACAATCAAACCGACGGGGACCAACAGCAAAACGCTCGCCACCAAAAAGTCCAGGGCGCGCAACTGACCCTCGCGCTTTTGAAACCACCACGACAGCATCAAGGGCATGGCGATTTTCAAGATCTCGCTGGGCTGGATCACCACCCCCACATACAGCCAGCGCTTGGCGCCTTTTTTCGTGAGACCAAAAACCGCCACGGCAATCAACAAAGCCACCCCCACCGTGTACAAGGGGAGCGCAAACGCCATCAAGCGGTGCGGTGGAATTTGGGCCACCATGAACATGATGAGGCAAGCCAAGACCATGTTGCGCCCGTGGTCCACAAAGCGCCCATCCGACCCCCCGCCTGACGAGTACATGGTGAGCATGCCCGCACAGGCGAGCAAAAACACCGCCACCAACAAAGGCCCATCCAGGCCTTGGAGCATGAATTTCATCCGTTGAAACGGGTTGGGTTCTTCCAAAATAATCGGCATGGCTTGTATTATCCACGGCAAGTGAGCCGCATGCCCAGGATTTTTATGGCTTTCTCAGCCTTGGGTGCATTCAGTCCATGGGACAATGGCCCCCATGTATGCAATCTTTGAAGACGCGGGCAAATACGCCAGCGGCAAAATCCTCTCCAGCACCGACACCTCGGCCCAAATTGAGCTCGAAACGGGCAAACGCGTCAAGGTCAAATCCGCCTTGCTGCTGCTGCAGTTCGACTCCCCTGCCCCAGCCGTGTTGTGGCCAGCGGCTCAAGCAGTGCGCGCGAGCATGGAGACCGATCTCGCCTATGAGTTTGCCCAAGACGAGGAGTTTGACTTCATTCAACTCGCCAAGGATTACTTCTCCAGCGACGCGAGCTTGGCCCAACAACTCGCCAGCTTGCTCCTCCTCTTTGAAGCCCCGCATTACTTTCGCCGTCTGGGCAAGGGCCGATTTAAAAAAGCCGCCCCCGAAGTGGTGGCCTTGGCACTCGCTGCCATTGAGAAAAAACGCCTCTTGCAAGCCCAAACCGACCAATGGGCCCTGGACTTGGCCGCGGGCCACTGCCCCGAGCCTATCCGCGCCCAGCTCTACAAAATCCTCTTCAAACCCGATAAAAACGCGGCCGAATACAAAGCCGTGGTGCAAGCCTCGCACGCCGCGCAAAAGCCCCCCTTGGTGCTGCTGCAAATGGCCAACGCCATCGGCTCGGCGCATGAATTTCATTGGCAGCGCTTTTTGTTTGACCAGTTCCCCAAGGGCGTGCAGTTTGCCCCAGCCCTCCTGGGCTTCACCCCAACGGACTCCTGTTTTGAGGGGCTCACGCGAGCCACCGAGCCCGAGACCTTGGCGCCAGAGGGCAACCCCAGAGACGTCCAGGCTTTCTCCATTGATGACTCGATGACCACCGAGATCGATGACGCCTTGTCGCTCAGCGGTTTGGGCACCGGGCTGGTGACCCTTGGGATTCACATCGCCGCCCCCGCTTTGGGCTTCATTCCAGGGCACGCCATGGACCAGATGGCGCGCGAGCGGCTCTCCACCGTCTACATGCCCGGGCAAAAAGTCACCATGCTGCCCAAAGCCGTGGTCGAGGCCTTCACCTTGAAAGCCGGCCAACACTGCGCCGCCGTCTCCTTGTATGTGGAGATCGATGAAGCGACACTGCAGATGCAGCGCACCTTCTCGCGCGTGGAGCAGGTGTTCATCAGCGCCAATTTGCGCTACGACCGCTTGGAGCCCTGGATCAACACCGCGTGGCTCGAGGCCCAGGAAGCGCCCGAGGGGGAACTCAACCCACCCCATGAGCTCTTGCCCATCGAGCACGCCCATGCCAAGCTTTCTTTTTTGTACCGCTTGGCCTTGAAACTCAAAGCGGCTCGCGAAGTGGTGCGCGGCAAACCCGAGAGATTCAACCAGCCCGACTACCAATTCAAACTCGAACCGGTGGGCCCAAGCGAGGCTGAACTGGCCACCCCAAGTGGCGAGGAGCGGGTGACGATCACCCCGCGCGTGAGGGGCAGTGGGCTTGACTTGATCGTGGCCGAGAGCATGATTTTGGCCAATTCAAGCTGGGGTCAATGGCTGTCCGAATTGGGCGTGCCCGGTATTTACCGCTCGCAGCAAAGCATGCTGCCAGGGGTCAAAGTCAGGATGGGCACCAAGGCACTCCCGCATGCGGGCATTGGGGTGGCGAGCTACGCTTGGAGCACCTCACCGCTCAGGCGCTACACCGATTTGGTCAACCAGTGGCAAATTGTGGCGTGTGTGCGCCACGGCAACACGGCCGCACTGGCCGCCCCTTTCAAGCCCAAGGACACGGAACTCTTTGCCATCATCTCGTCCTTTGAGTCTGCCTACAGCGCCTACAACAGCCACCAACAAAGCATGGAACGCTTTTGGACCTTGAAGTATGTGCTGCAAGAAGGCCTCACCGAAGCGGTGGCGAGCATCATCAAAGCGATCCCGGGCTTTCCTGTCTTGGCGCGCCTCGAGCAGCTCCCACTCGTGGTCACGCTCACCACCGCCAAAACCCTCCAACGCGGTGAGCGCGTGCTCTTGAAGTTGGACGGCATCGACTTGATCGCCCTCGATATCAAAGCCCAGTACTTGAACACGCTTGAAGACCCCTCGCCGCGAGATGGCGCGCTCGGGGCCTTGGGCGACAATCCATTCAAGACCGAGGGCGAGGTCCCGACTGAACAAGACCACGCCTTCGAAGGCGGCGAAGACCTCGATGAGATGGATGACATGGCCGCCATGGCGGGCCCTTTGAGCTTGGCGCTGGAGCTCGACGATCCGAG
>CAISQQ010000074.1 GCA_903887655.1 uncultured Burkholderiales bacterium | reverse complement strand
CGAGGAGGGCTCAGCCCATGCCCTGCCTGAGGCGTTGAAGCGGTCAAATCCCAAGCCGTCCAAGCGGTCAACCCCGGTCTCAACGGACAGGCCGTCGAGTCGTCAATCCAGCAGGCCGCCCAGTCGGCAAGCCCTGGGGCCAAGCCAGAACGTGCCGGCCCCGACGGGCACCTCGCCAGTGTGAGGTGGGGTGTGGCGACTGGGCGCTTGAGTGGTCTTCGAGGGCTCGGGCCGTGGTGCACCCGTGCATTGTCCGCCAGGGGATTGTGGTCGCGCGAGCGACTCGAGTGGTACTTGGCCATGGCCAGACTCACGCGCGATGGGGTGCCGGTTTTTGAGGCGGTGCAAACGCTATCGCGCGAGTTTGAAAAAATCCACCACCCCCTCACCGCGCTTCTTCATGGGGTGGTGCTGGGCCTCAGAGGTGAGAGCCCAAAGGTACCGGGCGCCTCTGAGGCGAAGAATGGGGGGATGTTTGTTGGGATGCAGGGGGCACCTCGGCGTGCGCGTCGCACCACCCTTGGGCTTGCGCTCCAAGGCTGGGTGCCCATGGAGGAGGCCTTGCTCATTGAGGCGGCGGACTTGAGTGGGGATGTGGCCTTGGGGCTTGAGAGTGCAGCCAGATACCTGGGGGAGCGTTGCGAGTTGCAGTCAACGATTGCGCGCGCCTTGCTCAAGCCCCTGGGCTATGGCGCTGCACTCGTGGGGTTGATGGTCTATTTGTCGCTCGAGATCTTGCCGCAATTTGAGCGCTACAAGGCCCGCGCTCTTTGGCCCCGTGATCTAAAGCTCTTGGCCTATGGGGCCGACCATGTGCTCGCCGGGGTGATGGGGCTCACACTCTTGGGGCTGGTGATGGGCTTGGGCCTGGGCGTCATCTTGCCGCGTTGGCGAGGCGGTGTCAGAGACCGATTCGATCGTGGTGTGTTTCCCTTTGATCTCTATGCAAGCTTGAGTGCCGCGCAGTTGCTCAGCGCCATGGCAGGCTTTGTGAGTGCCGGTTTGCCGTTTGCGCTGGCGGTTGAGCAAATCGCTCGCTCGGCAACGCCTTATTTGAGCCACCAGTGTGAGCGCTTGCTCCTGAGCCTCAAGCAGGGTCAGCGCCCTGAGAAAGCCTTGGCCAGTTGGGGTTTGATCGCACCCCGGTGGCGCTGGATGATGGTGGCGCACGGGATGAATGCCAACACGGCCGTGTCGATTCAGCGCATGGCCGAGCACATGAGGTCTCGCGTCAAATCACGCATTGAGTTCATCGTTGGCCAAGTGCTGGCCAACGCCATGCTCCTCACGGTGGGGGTGGTGGTGTTTTGGGTGTACGCCTCGATGATGGGCTTGGTGCAAGGCAATGCATGAATAAGTCATGCATGGATTGAGACGGATGGAAAGACACGCCAAGCCCTTGTTTTTTGACCTGCGCGAAGCAGCAACTTGCCCTTTTAATGGAGGTCTATCAACACGAGGAGGCCAGGGTCATGCAAGGTCAACAACCCCCCAAAAGTCAGCGTTATTCACCCCAGCAACCTGGCCACCACAGCCCACCGAGTCGAGGCACCCCAACTCGACGCCAACGCGGTGAGGCTAACACTGGGGTGGGCGGGTTTTCATTGATAGAGCTCATCATTGTCTTGGCCATCATTGCCGCGAGTGTGGCCTTGATTTTGGACCGGCAAAACAAAGCCCAAGAAAGTAACCGCAGCAACGACACGGTGCAAGCGGTGAGCTACATGGTCTCCAAGATCAAGACCTTTTATGCGTCGAGTGGCAGCTACAGCGGCTTGAGTGCCGCGGTCATCAACGGCATGTCACTGCTCAACCAGCCCCTCAAATGGGATGGTGCGAGCATCTTGGACGCATGGAACAACCCACTGGGGGTGAGTGGCAACGCGATTGCGGCGACTCCGAGTTTTGCGTTGTCGATCGGGGGCAGTGTCAACCCGCTCAGCAAAGAGACCTGCTCGGCCCTGGCCACGGCCTTGGCCGCCGGTGCCGATGTGGTCAACGTCGGGGGCGCAAGCGACGTGCAGTTGAACGCGGGTGTGGTGAGCGGAGGCAGCGTTTATAAAAGCGCAGCAGGGGTTTTGACGGTGGCCAATGTGGCGAGTGGCTGCTCCGCCACCAATCCCCAAATTGCCTTGCAGTTCCACTGAAGGCTATCCCCCAATGACAAGCCCACGGCTCCAAACGGTCCAAGTAAGCGCCGCCGAGCGCCCATT
>CAISQQ010000073.1 GCA_903887655.1 uncultured Burkholderiales bacterium | reverse complement strand
CGTCGAGAGCGGCATGTATGCATCAGTCAGCGAGGTGATTCGTGAGGCGCTTCGTTTGTTTGAAGCCTATCAAGCGACACAAACTAGCCGATTGCAGGCATTGCGTGCAGACATTCACCAAGGCTTGGCGGATGTCCAAGCAAAGCGAGTGGGTGCCTTGGATGTGGATGCCATTAAGAAGCAAGGTCGCCAAAGACTCAAGTAAAACGCAAAATAATGACACATGTTCTCTTCTCTTTTCCCTGATGCCAATGACACCCACCTGGGCCCAATTCTCCCCGCGAGACTTTAAAATCGGCCTGATGTGCACCAATTTCACGCCAACCACCGACACCGCATGGGTCAAGCGTCATTTTTCCCTGGACTTGCCCGCCTTACCCAACACTGAGGTTTATCCAGGGCAGATGGCGCCCATCGCTTACCTGGATCAGCAAGGCCAGTTGCAGATCGAATTGGCACAATTTGGGTTGCTCCCATCTTGGGTGGACGAGAGCCGTGCCAAAACCTTTCACCGCCACACCTACAACGCGCGCATCGAGAGTGTTCAAGCCAAGCCGAGTTTTCGCCAAGCGTTCAGTCGCAGTCAATGGGCGGTCTTGCTGGTCGATGATTTTTTTGAACCTTGCTATGAAAGCGGCTCAGCGGTGCGTCACCGCATCAACACCAGCTCGGGCGAGCCCTTTGGTGTGGCGTGCTTGTGGGACCGCTGGAGCCATCCCCATGAGCATCAAGACCTGGAAGTGCCTGCAAAGACAGGTCTCTTGTCCTTCACCATGATCACGTTGAACGCCAATGGGCACCCGGTGATGTCCAGAATGCACCCGCCAGAAGATGAAAAAAGAATGCCCTGGGTAATGCTGGCCGCGCAGTTTCAATCGTGGTTGAAAACCAAGCCCGATGAAGTCAAGCGGCAAGCGAGCTCGGCTCACTTGATCGGCCTCAAAGACAAAGCCCACCCTCGATCTGCCTTGAAGGGCGCTCAGCCCTCAAAGGTGAGCCAAGACAAGACAGGCAACCCCGCTCAGTCTTCGAGTCAGCTGAGCTTATTTTAGGTCACCCGCTAAGGCTAAGGGCGTTGGCGATGGGGTTTGGAGCCTGCTTCTTTCACCCGGGATTGTTCGAGCCGAGCATCAAAATCAAAATCATCGGGCTCGTTGAAAGCCATGTAGTGGCGCTCTTGTGCGCAATTGGGGCAAGACTGGGCTCGGTGCTTGATGGGGCAAAAGTACAGCTCAGTGGCCGCGATCACCGCCGACACAAAAGCCACAATGCCCACTCCATAGGCGCAATAGGTGCAGTGTGATTTGGAAATCCAGTCGAGGTATTTCAGCTCTTGGCGATCAAAGATGATGAAGTCTTTGCGCGAGAGCGGGGGAATGCCATAAATGGGGAAACAAGTCCATTGGTAAAACGACACAAAGGCGTCGAGAATCAGCAAGGGGATGATCATGCTGTAGATGATGGGGCCGGTGATCAAATTGATCGGTCGTGAACGCTTGATCAATGCAATCAGCCCCAACTGGTGGTTGGGTTGGGTCATGGTCCCGAGATCTTAAGGCGCTGGTGCGAACGATTTTTGAGCGTCTGCTCAAAAGCTTGATCCAGATCAATGGGGGGTGGATAGACCGCCAGATCGAGGTCCACCTCAGGCATGGGGGTGAGGATCAAGGCGCAGGCACGGATCAACGCTCTCGGGTTGGCGTTGACGGCTAGTGATTGCTGTGGTGGTCGATGTCGTTGTCGCTGGTGTTGCCCAAGGCTTCGTTTTTGAGGCCACTCACCACATGGCCTGAGGGGACGTGTTTGGCGGCAGATTCAATATGACCGGTCTGGTCGTCAAAGAAAAAGTCGGGCTCAAACTCTTTGAGAAATCCGCCTTTGTCCAGGCCGCCCAAGAACATCGCTTCGTCGACCTCGATGTTCCAGTTCATCAAGGTGCGGATGGCGCGCTCGTGCGCGGGAGCCGACCGCGCGGTCACCAAAGCGGTTCGGATGCGCATCTGCGCCGTGCCCAGGTTTTGCAAGCGGTGCAAGGCTTGTAGCAAGGGCTTGAAGGGGCCAGGCGACATGGGCAGGCTCGCGAGCTTGGCCTCGTGCTGCTGAAAGGCGTTCAAGCCCAGGGTTTGAAAAACGCGCTCGGACTCGTCAGAAAACAGCACCGCATCACCGTCAAAAGCAATGCGCACCTCATGGGGGTGGGCCAGCGATGCCCTGGCCGAATGGGGGTAGACCTGGGCGGCGGGTACGCCCGCTTCCAGGGCTTTTCTGACATCGCTCAAGTGGGTGGAGAGAAACAAATTGGCGTGCAAGGGCTTCAAGTAGCGCCACGGGGCTTGGCCGCGGGTGAAGCTGCCGCGCACAATCGGTAAACCGTAGTGTTGGGCAGACCTGAAGACACGCATGCCACTGACCGGGTCGTTGCGCGACAAGATGACCACTTCCGTGTTGTCTTCCCCGGTTTTGTTGAAAGCCAAGAGTTTTTGTACCAGTGAGAACGCCACCCCTGGCTTGGCAGGGGTCTCAAGCCTGGAGAGTTGAAGCTCCATATAGGCTTTGTCGTTGGCGTCTTCAAACACCTGGTTTTCTTCTTCAAAATCAAACAAAGCGCGCGATGAGATCGCCACCACCAAGCGGTTTTCGAGGTTGATGCTCATGGTGTGGTGGACCTGGTGTTCATGGGTGAGGGGCTCGAGTGTGTGCAGCGCATTATTTCACCAGTTGGTTGAGCTCGATGATGGGCATCATGATGGAGAGCACGATCAACATCACCAAGGCCCCCATCGCCACAATCAGCAAGGGCTCCAAAATGGTGGCCAATTGAAGCGCTTTTCGTTGCACGTCGCTCGAGAGTTGTTCGGCCGCGCGCTCGAGCATGTCGGGCAGTCGCCCGGTTTGCTCTCCGAGTCTGGCAAACATGGGCAGCATGCCAGGCAAGCGACCACGCTCACCCAGTGCGAGCCCCAAGGGTGCCCCTTCTCGCACCATCACCAGCGCTTGGAGCATGTCGTTTTTCATGGCCTGGTTGGAGAGAATTTGGCAGCACGACTGCAAGGCTTTGAGGATGGGCACGCCCGCGCCCACCAGGGTCGACAAGGTGTTGGCAAACCGTGCCGCGTTGTAGCCCCTCACCAAGGGGCCCACAATGGGGGTGAGGAGCAACCAGGCATCAAAGCGGGCTTTGATGCTGGCGTTTTTCAAGGCTTGGCGGGCGGCCAAAGCGCTCACGATCAGGCCCAACAAGATGACCCACCACTGCTGCAGTAAAAACGACGAGAGCGTGAGCATGATGGTGGTGAGCAAGGGCAACTGGTGCTGGCTTGAGGTGAAGACGTGGGCGACTTGTGGGACCACATAGGTGAGTAAAAAAAGAACAATGAAGACGGCAATCGCGCTCACAATGGCGGGGTAAAGCAAGGCCTGCAGCACCTTGCTTTGGAGCTCGTTTTGCGCTTCCAAATCACTGGCCAAGCGGGTGAGGACCAAGCCGAGTTG
>CAISQQ010000072.1 GCA_903887655.1 uncultured Burkholderiales bacterium | reverse complement strand
CGATTCAACATGATCGAGCAACAAATCAGAACCTGGCATGTGCTTGAGCCCCAAATCTTGGACACCTTCAAGTTGATCGAGCGAGCGCGTTTTGTGCCCGCGGCTTACCAAGCCTTGGCCTACACAGAAAGTCCCATCCCGATCTCGAGCCAAGAGCACATGCTCAGCCCCATCATTCAAGCCAGGTTGGTGCAAGACTTGGGAGTCAAGGCGCATGAGCGTGTGCTCGATGTCGGTTGCGGCACCGGCTACACCACCGCCTTGTTGGCGCACCTGGCCCAGCAAGTCGTGGGGCTGGAAATAGACCCCGTGCTTGCACAAACGGCGCAGACGGCCTTGAAGCTTGAAGGCCTGAGCAACGCGCAGGTGCTCCACCAAGACGCGAGCTCAAAGGACGCCGTGAACCAGCGCTTTCATGCCATCTTGATGGGTGGCTCCACCGCGCATGCGCCTGAGCATTTGCTCCAAGCGCTGGAGATTGGCGGCAGGCTGCTGGGTATTTTTGGCCAAGAACCCCTCATGCAAGCCACCTTGGTGACCCGTTTGAGTCAGACCCAATGGGACAGCGTGCCGCTGTGGGATACCATGGCACCGCGCTTGCACGGTTTTGCAGAATCCTCGGCCTTCCAGTTTTAAATTTTTATACGCCCCACCCACCATGATTGAGCAATTGAGCCCCCAAGCTTTTTTAGATTGGGTGCAATCGCACCCAACGAGCGGTCCCTTGCCCTTGTTGATTGATGTGCGTGAAGGCTGGGAGTTCGAAGCCGCCCATGTTCAAGCCCAGGGCTTTGAGATGGTGCACTGGCCCATGCAAACAGTGCCGCAAGAAGCTGCCACGCTCGACCCACAAAGACCGCTGGCCTTGCTGTGCCACCATGGATCGCGCAGTTTTGCAGTGGCGAGCTATTTGGAGAAACAAGGCTTTCAAACCTTGATCAACATCCAAGGGGGCATTCATGCCTGGTCGCAAGAAATCGATCCTCAAATTGCCCAATACTGAACCCTTGTTTTGGTGGCAACAACACCTGCACCTCCTCCTCTCGCCTCACACCTGTATGGGAAACTCCTTATGAAGCGCATCCTTTGGGCCATCACCCTGGCCTTGGTCTCGGCCTCGCCCGTCTCAGCTCAAAATTTGGTGAGCTTGTACGATGCAGCAAAAAATTTTGACGCCTCCTATCTCTCGGCATCGGCCCAATACCGTGCCAACCGGTTCAAAGCCGATCAAGCCTGGGGAGCCCTCCTGCCCAGCATCAACTTTGTGGCGAACTCGGCGCACACGTTGACCGACTACACCCCCGACACCATCTCGACGAGCCAAAATGTGGTCCCCTACCAGCGTTGGTATGGCACACATGTCGGCACCTTCTCCGCCATCCAACCGCTCTACCGCCCTGGTTTTTATGACCTTTACTTGCAAAGCAGAAGCCAGCTGGCCCAGTCGGTTGCGCAATTGGTCGCGGCTGAGCAAGATTTGATCTTGCGTTTGAGTCAGGCCTACTTTGACGTCTTGGCCTCCCAAGACAGCTTGGCATCAATTCGAGCACAAAAGAGCGCGATCACGGAACAATTCGCCTCGGCCAAACGCAATTTTGAAGTGGGCAGCGCCACCATCACCGATACCCAAGAGGCGCAAGCGCGCCTGGACTTGATCCAAGCGCAAGAAATCGCTGTAGAAAACGACCAGCGCGTGAAAAAACTCGCATTGGATCAAGTGGTGGGTCAAAGCAATACCCAACCGGTTGCCTTGGCGTTGTCCGCCGCCATTGAATCGTTGACGCCCAACAATTTGGAGTCTTGGGTGAACACCTCCTTAGAAGCCAGCCCCAATATTCAAATCGCCCAACTTGCCCTGGAGATCGCCACCTTGGAGGTTGACCGCGCCAAATCGGCCCACCTGCCCACCTTGGACTTGGCCGCGAGCATGGGTGGCACACGCAATGTGGGTGGCACATCCAACTCGGGCACCTCCTCACTGAGCTCGCACGTCTTGAACAAATCGATCGGCGTGGTGTTGAACGTGCCCTTGTTTGCAGGATTCACCACCACCAACCGTGTGCGTGAAACGGCCGAGTTGATGGACAAGGCCCATCACGACTTGGATTTCGCCAAACGAGCGGCGACCCAATCCACACGTGCCGCCTATTTGAACCTCCTCTCGGGCATAGGCCAAGTCGGCGCGCTCAAAGCGGCGTTGAACTCGAGTCAACTCGCCCTGGAATCGAACTTATTGGGCTACCGTGTGGGCGTTCGCATCAATATCGATGTGTTGAATGCACAAAGCCAGCTCTATCAAACACAACGCGATTTGGCCACCGCCAAATACTCGGTCTTGATGGGACAGCTCAAGCTCAAACAAGCCAACGGCACCTTGGAGCCCAAGGATTTGCTTGCCTTGAACAACATGCTCGCCCCTTGAGCACCAACGGTCTCACCGCGCCTTAAGGCTGGGGCAAATACACCGACAAAGCCTCCACCAAGGATTCGCTGGCGCCTTGGTGCGCTTGGATGAAGTCCACACAGCGCTCACTCGCTTTGAGCCACTCTTCACGCGCCTTCACCCAGTTCAAGGCCATTTGCAAGCCCTCTTGCATGCTCGAGCTCGAGCGCGCCACACCCGCCTTCACGGCCAGGGTGGAGGTGTCTTGAAAATTAAAGGTGTGCGGACCCAGCACCACGGGGCACCCGTTGGCCAAGGCTTCAATCAAGTTTTGGCCCCCCAAGGGCTTGAAGCTGGCCCCCATCAATGCCACGTTGGTCAATGCATAGTAAAAATTCATCTCTCCCATGGAGTCCCCCAAAAACACCCGAGGGCGCTGGCGTTCAAGGCCCTCATGCGCTGGATACTCGAGGACACAGGCTTGGTGAATCTTGGCGGCAAACTCGGACAAGCTGTGCAAACTGCTGCGACGCACCACCTCAAACCCCAAGTCCTCCATGGCCTTGGCCACACCATCAAAGCGCTCAGGGTGGCGCGGCACCACAAGGTAAGTGGCTCGCGGGCCCATCTCCTGGGCCCGAGCCAGCAGCGCTTCCAACAACAAAACCTCTTCGCCTTCACGTGAGCTCGCCAGTGTGATCACAGCACCGTCCTGCGCGGGTCTTGCCCCTCTTGCATCGCGCCCCAGCCGCGCTTGCTCGGCGTGTGGCTGGGCATCAAACTTGAGGTTGCCCAGCACCCCAACAACAGGAGCGCCCAGGGACTGCAGACGCTGGGCATCGGCTGAGGTTTGTGCCCAGACCGCGGTCAAACCGCTGTAAGCGGGCTTGGCCAGCCAAGCCAATCGCTGGGCCGAGCGAGCACTTTTCTCGCTCAATCTGGCATTGACCAAACACAGGGGAATGCCACGCGCGCGGCAGCCTTGCACCCAGTTGGGCCACACTTCCGTCTCCATCATGAGGGCGAGTTGTGGCTCAAAGTGGTCCAAAAAGCGTTGCACACCTGCAGGCGCATCCCAAGGCTGCCAGACTTGCAAGTCACCTGGGCCGAGCAAGCCCTCGCCTTCTGCTCGGCCAGTGGCGCTGCTGTGGGTGAGCAAGAATCGAACCTCGGGGTGCGTTGTCCTGAGCGCGCGCATAAGTAGCCCCGCTGCCCGTGTCTCGCCCAAGGAGACCGCATGCACCCAGATGCGAAAAGCCTGGCCCCCATCGTCTGAAAAACGCTTGTCGTAGTGGCCAAAGCGCTCCTGCACTTGCAAAGCCAACAAGGGTTGGCGCACCGCGCGACGGGCCAAGCGGCGCTTGACCCAGGGGCAAAGCAGACGCATCACCACGCCGTAGAGTTCCAACGTCAAGCGCTCCAGTGCGGACATCTTCATCTCTCCAAGGGGCTGGGTGCGACGCTCGCGCCACCTGTTGAAAGCGCACTTGCCGCCTTGGCGGCGAGACATTGGCACCAGGTGAGCCAGACCTCCTCCACGGCGACGCTGGGCAAGTGTTGCAGCGCTTGGGGCTGAAAAACACTGCGTTGGTAAGCGCAATCCAAGGGGCCTGTTCTCCACGCTGTATCAAAACGGTAAATCTGCACGTGCACCAAATCGAGCGCCACCGCCAAATGGCTCAGGCCACTGTCCACTCCGACCGCACCGACGGTTTGCATCAGGCCTTGCGCCAACTCCATCAAGGAGGAGCGCGGCCAAATGGTGGCCCTCACCAATTGGGCCGCGACTCGCTCACACTGCTCGAGCTCGCTTGGGCTGCCATGCACGAGGCCAACTTCAAAGCCGCTGGCATTGAAGCGCTCGCCAAGCTCCACCCAGTGCGACAAGGGCCAAGTTTTGTCGGCCCGAGACGTGCCCATCAAAAAGGCCACCCGACGCGCTGGTGTCTGGGGCAATCCTGGCGTGGCGATGGGGCTGGCATCGGCGCTGTCCTTGGAGAAGGCTAAAGCGCGAGGAACCACCAAGCCGTGGTTCACAACCGCTGGCAAGGGGTAGTGAAGCGCCTGAGCGCACAGGTGCCTGGCGCGCTGCAAGGCAGAAAGCCGTGGGTTGAGGGCAATTGACTGCTGCGCGAGCCAACGCGTGAGCGGCTCATAGGACGAGCCCAAGGTGCGATTGGCCATGGCAAAACGCACCCCTTGAGGCGTGAGTTTGGCCATTCTTGCCACCAGGGCCGATTTGCTCAGCCCTTGAAGATCAAACACCGCGTCATAACACTCTTGCCGCAAGAGAGTCCAAAACGCGCGCATTTGAGCGCGTGCTGTGGCATTAAAACGTGCTCGTCGCCACTCTCTCAAGGCACAAGGCACGATTCGACGCAATCCAGGATGCATTTGCAGCACACTGGCAAAGGACGGCTCCACCACCCAATCGATCTCCATGCCAGGGAAGGCCTGGTGCAAATCATGAACAACAGGCAAGGTGTGGATCACATCTCCCAAGGAGGAGAGCTTGACCAACAACACCCTCAATGTTGCGCCTCTAAAATGCGCACATCGGGCAACACGTGCCTGAGCAAGTGCATCATGTCGTGCTCAATGCGAGCGAGGGCAGTCTCGTGGTGCCCTTCAAAACGAAGCACCAAGACGGGGGTGGTGTTGGAGGCGCGGATGAGACCAAAGCCATCGTCCCAATCGATACGCACGCCATCAATGGTGAAGAGGTTGGGCTGGTGATCCAGCGCGGGCAGACCCTGCTCTTTGAGCCGCAGGAGCAAGGCTGCAATGAGCGCAGGCGCTTGGCCTTCTTGGATGGCCACGTTGAGCTCGGGCGTTGAGCAGCTGCTGTCCAAGGCATTGAGCACAGCGCTCGCATCGGGTGAACGCGACAAAATCTCGAGCAAACGCGCGCCCGCGTAGGTCCCGTCATCAAACCCGTACCAGCGCTCTTTGAAGAAAATGTGACCGCTCATCTCTCCGCCCAAAGCCGCATCGAGCTCCTTCATTTTGGCTTTGATGAGCGAGTGGCCAGTCTTGTACATCAAGGGCTTGCCACCCGCACGGGCAATGGCGGGCCCCAAGCGCTGGGAGCATTTGACATCAAAAATAATGTGGGCGCCAGG
>CAISQQ010000071.1 GCA_903887655.1 uncultured Burkholderiales bacterium | reverse complement strand
GTGGGGCAGCGCATGCCCCACTGGGCGCAAGAAGCCTTTGAGGACTTTCACAAGCGCTTTCCCCCCGATTGGAAGGTCACCCTAAAAACCGTTAAAACCCAGGCCCGCGAGGGTGACGCCAGCGCCAAGCTCATGGCCCAAGAGGCCGAGCGCTTGCGCCAAGCCCTACCGCCGGGTGCTTGTGTGGTGGCCTTGGACGAGCGTGGACGCGCTTACACCACCCAGGCCTTGTCCAAAGCCATCCAAGCGTGGTCTTTGGAGCACGCCGACATCGCCTTTGTGATTGGCGGGCCCGATGGCCTGGATGCGGCCTTCAAGCTCGAGGCGCGTCATTTGATGCGCCTGTCTGACCTCACCTTGCCCCACGCCCTGGCGCGAGTGCTCCTGATGGAGCAACTCTACCGCGCCTGGTCCATCCAAAGTGCTCACCCTTACCACCGAGAGTAAAGCCATGGCTCGACGCGCGACTTCTGACTCACCGCCCCGATCTGAGACAGCCTTGGGGTCTGCTGCTGAGCGTGCAGCGCGCGATCCAAGTGCTCAGCCCCCCCAACCCAGGGTCTACCTCGCCTCCCAAAGCCCACGTCGACAAGAGTTGCTCACCCAACTGGGCTGGTCTTTTGAGTTGCTGCTGCCCCAGTCTTTGAGCGACTTGGCGGCTCTCTCGCGCCAGGGCGTGTTGGCACGCCATCAAGGCCTGGTCTCCACGACTCTCGCCCCCACCTCCACCCCCACCCCCACCACCACCTTGTCCCAAGCTTTGGAGGACCTCGAGCGGCCAAAAGCCGGCGAGGGCGCCTTGGCCTATGTGCAGCGCGTGACGCGTTTGAAGTTCGAGCTCGCTCGACAGTCGGCGCTTTCATTGGGGGCGGCCTATCGGCCAGCGTGGCCGATCCTTTGCGCGGACACGACCGTGGCCCTTGGGGGTGAGATTTTGGGGAAACCGCAAAGCAGCCAAGAGGCTCGCGCCATGCTCAAAGCCTTGTCGGGGCGCACCCACCGCGTCTACACGAGCGTGGTGGTGGGGGGCTTGAGAGAGCACCAGCAACGCCTCTCGCGCTCATGGGTGAGCTTTGCCCCATTGAGCGCGCGCGCCATCGAGGCCTATGTCGAGACTCAGGAATGGCGGGGCAAAGCCGGCGGCTATGCCGTGCAGGGCTTGGCCGCGGCTTACATCGAAGAAATTCGCGGCAGCTACTCCGGCATCATGGGCCTGCCCTTGTTTGAGTGTGCCGCACTCTTGGAAGACTACTGCCGCCGCCACGGCGCCTGAGGCTTGCATGAAACATGCATGAGGCTTACATGAGGCTTGAATGAGGGGGCAGGGGCATTGTGGCCCCGCTCAAGGGTCCCCAGGCCTGCTTTGCGGTTATTATTCCCGCCTATGCAGCAAGACATTTTGATCAACTGGTCTCCCCATGAAACCCGAGTCGCGGTGGTGGAAGGCGGCGCGTTGCAAGAGATCCATCTCGAGCGCACGCTCGCGCGAGGCATCGTGAGCAATGTCTACCTCGGGCGAGTGGCTCGGGTGCTTCCAGGCATGCAGTCGGCCTTCATCGATATTGGTCTGGAGAAGGCGGCTTTTTTGCACGTCGCGGATTTGCTCTCGAGTGTGAATGCCCGCCACGCCGACACCGATCACAAAGAGACCCCCGCCTTGCTGCCCATCGAGAAACAGGTCTTTGAGGGGCAGACCTTGCTCGTGCAAGTGATCAAGGACCCGATTGGCACCAAGGGGGCAAGGCTGTCGACCCAAATCAGCATTGCCGGGCGCTTTTTGGTCTACTTGCCGCAAGACCAGCACATTGGCGTGTCGCAAAAGATTCCAGCCGCCCAACGTGAAGCCCTCAAGGCTCGGCTGCAGCGCTTGGTGCTCGAGAGCTTTGAGCCGGGCCAAGCCGGTGGCTTCATCTTGAGGACCAATGGCGAGGACGCGAGCGATGCGGAACTGCGCCAGGACTTGGCCTATTTGAGAACCACCTGGGAGGGGATCCGCACCAAAAGCACCACCATGCCGCCCATGAGCGAGTTGCACCAAGATCTCAATTTGCTCAAGCGCGTGCTCAGGGACTTGAGCAGCGAATCCACCCAAAGCATCCGCATCGACTCGCGCGAGCAGTACGAGGCCTTGCTGGAGTTTGGCCGAGTTTTCATGCCCGCGGCGGTGAGTCAATTGGTGCACTACAAGGGCGAGCGACCGATCTTTGACCTCTTTGGCATTGAAGAGGACATGGCCCGAGCCTTGGGGCGGCGGGTGGATTTGAAATCGGGTGGGTATTTGATCATCGACCAAACCGAGGCGATGACCACGGTGGATGTGAACACGGGGGGCTATGTTGGGCACCGCAATTTTGAGGAGACGGTCTTTAAAACCAATTTGGAAGCGGCCGTTGCCATTGCGCGCCAGTTGCGACTGAGAAACCTGGGCGGCATCATCATTGCCGACTTCATCGACATGGAAAGCGCTGAGCATCGCCAAGGGGTGTAGGACGAATTCAACAAGCATCTCTTGCGAGACCGGGTCAAAACCATGGTGAGTGGATTCTCGTCCTTGGGGTTGGTGGAGATGACCCGTAAGCGAACGCGCGAGTCCTTGGGCGCGTTGCTGCTGGAGCCTTGTGGGGTGTGTGCTGGCAAGGGCTATGTGAAGACAGCGCGCTCGCTTGCTTATGATATTTTGAGGGAGATATTGCGCGAGGCTCGGCAATTCAACCCCAAGGAGTTTCGCATCCTCGCCAACCAAGCCGTTGTGGAGTTGCTCTTGGATGAGGAGCGCGAGCACTTGGCGGCATTGAGCGACTTCATCGGCAAGCCCATCTCCTTGCAAGTCGACGCGGCCTTGGGGCAAGAGCAGTTTGACATCGTGCTGCTGTGAGCGAGGAGAGCGCTGCGTGATTCCGATCCTCACCTACCACCAAATCGCCACCCCACCCCCAAGCCCCTCGCCCTACCGAAGCTTGTCGGTGCCGTTGGCGCATTTTGAGTCGCAAATGGCGTGGCTGCATCGCTTGGGCTACCAGGCCTTGTCGATGACCGAGTTGATGCCCTATTTGCGCGGTGAGCGCACGGGCCGGGTGGTGGGCATCACTTTTGATGACGGCTATCTAAACAATCTCACTCACGCGCTGCCGGTGTTGACACGCTTTGGATTCACCGCCACGGTCTACGCGGTCTCGGGCCTACTGGGCGAGAGCAATGTGTGGGACCTCGCGCTTGGGGTGCCCAAGAGCACCTTGATGAGTGGTGAGGAGCTCCGGGCGTGGACACGTGCAGGCCTGGAGGTGGGCTCACACACTTGCAGCCACGCGCGGCTTTTGAGCTGCACCGATGATGAAGCCCGTGCAGAAATCTCCCGCTCCAAAGCCGAGCTCGAGGCCATCACGGGTGAGGCGGTGAC
>CAISQQ010000070.1 GCA_903887655.1 uncultured Burkholderiales bacterium | reverse complement strand
GGCGTCTTGGAGGGTTTGGAGTTGAGTTTGCACGGTTTGAAGCCTCGACTCAGTGGCTTGCAACTCTTTTTTGAGGGGCTGGAGCAGTGCTTGGCGTTCGCGCTGCAGTTGTACGCGTTTTTGGCTGTCGAGTTTTTTGTCCTGCCGGCTCAGGCCGTGGCTTGGAGCGGTTTCTTTCACGCCTGTGGCACCTGAGCCCATGGAGCGGGCACCCTCTTGCTCGCTGAGCGCTGGGGCCAGTTCGTGGCTGGGCGTACTCACTTTGGATTGGCGGCTGGCTGAACTGGCTTGTGTAGACTTATTGGTTTTCTTGCCTGACTGTTCATCTTTCATCGCTTTGGACTGTTCAATCAAGTAGCGTTGGTACTCGTCCAAGTCGCCCTTGAAGTCGGCAATGCCTGAGCGAGAGACCAACCAAAACTCCTCACACACAGAGCGCAAAAGTGAGCGGTCATGGCTCACCAGCATCACCGTGCCATCAAAGTCATTGAGTGCCATTGCCAAGGCCTCGCGCGTCATCAAGTCCAAGTGGTTGGTGGGCTCATCGAGCAGCAGCAAATTGGGGCGCTGCCACACAATCATGGCCAGCACCAAGCGCGCTTTCTCACCCCCTGACAACGTGCCCACCGCTTGGTGAACCATGGCATCGGCGAAGCGAAAGGTGCCTAAAAAATTGCGAATCTCTTGCTCTTTGGAGCTGCCCACACCGCGTCGTGCGAGGTCTTGCATGTGCTCCAAGGGGGACTGCTCTGGGCGCAAGACATCGAGCTCTTGCTGGGCAAAGTAGCCAATGTTCAAGCCCTTGCCTTGGACCATCTCGCCACTCACCAAGGGAATGCTTTGCGACAAGGTTTTGATGAAGGTGGATTTGCCCTGCCCATTGGCACCCAAAATACCAATGCGCTGACCACTCAATACCGAGCGCCCAACACCGCTCAAAATCACCGTGGACTCGTGTTCGTTTTGGTAGCCAAAGCTGCCATCTTGGATGGCAATCATGGGGTTGGGTAACTGCAAAGGCTCTTTGAATGCAAAGGTGAAATCGGCCTCATTGAGCATTGGGGAGATTTTCTCCATGCGCTCCAAGGCCTTCACACGGCTTTGCGCTTGCTTGGCTTTGCTCGCCTTCGCTTTGAAGCGATCGATGAAATGCTGAAGATGGTTGATTTTGTCTTGCTGCTTGATAAAAGCGGCTTGTTGCAAAATCAATTCCTGGGTTCTGAGCGTCTCAAAGCCCGAGTAGTTGGCCCCGTAGCGGTTGATTTGGCCGTGATCAATGTGCAAGGTGACTTTGGTGACTGCGTCCAAGAACTCTCGGTCGTGGCTGATGATGACCAAAGTGCCACTGTAGCGCTGCAGCCAGCTCTCGAGCCACACCAACGCATCCAAGTCCAAGTGATTGGTCGGCTCATCGAGCAGCATCAAGTCCGATGGGCACATGAGCGCGCGCGCCAATTGCAGTCGCATGCGCCAGCCCCCCGAAAAGCTGTTGACTGGCAAATCCAACTCTTGGGGCTTAAAGCCCAGTCCCAAAATCAAGGACTGCGCGCGTGACAAGGCATCGTGCACACCCGCATCGGCCAGGGCCAAGTGGGCCTCGGCAATGGCCATGCCGTCGTCGCTGGCTTCGGCGGCTTTGAGGGCTTGGGTGGCGACTTGTAGCGCCGCATCCGACTCGAGCACGTACTCACTGGCCGAGAGGTCGGTCTCGGGCATGTGCTGCTCGACTTGGGCGAGACGCCAATGCTCCGGCAGATCCATCTCGCCGCGTTCTTCTTGAAGGTCGCCCGTGAGCAGGGCAAAAAACGTGGATTTTCCCGCGCCGTTTCTCCCCACCAACCCAATTTTTTCACCCGGATTGATGACGAGATTCACCCCCGAGAGCAAGGTGCGAGATCCGCGTCGCAGTTCAATGTTTCTAAAAGTGATCATGGGGGTGGTGGGTGGCGTTGGCGGGAAAAAGTAAAAGAATAAATGCCAGCCTTTGCATTGCGCAGGCTCGCAGGCGGGTCAATGCAAGGGTGGGCCAGACTCGGTCTGGGGCTCCAAGAAATGAGCTTTGAGCTCCTGGGCGGTAAGTAAGAGCACTTGCTCCTCGCTTTCTTGGGTCGAGAGACCCACAAAGGGCAGTCGTGGGTAATGGCGGGTGAAGGCCTCGATCTCGTGACCGATCTCGAGCACGAGCAAACCCGCCTCGGTCATGAGAGGGTGAAGCTTGGGCAAGACGGTTTGAATGAAATCCATACCGTCCTCGCCACCGGCCAGCGCCAAGGCAGGCTCTGCTTTGAATTCGGCGGGCAAAGACTGCATGCTTTCGTGAGGCACATAGGGCGGGTTGCACACGATCAGGTCAAAGCGTGCTTCTTGACTGTGGTGGCGCAGGTGGGAATGTGGATGGGGATGGCTCAATGGGGGGGTGGATGAGGCCGATCCCAGTGTGAACGCTTCGATCCCGTTGGAGACACGCCACTCCATGCGGGCCTCAAGTCCATGGCGAGCTGCGTTGATCTGGGCCACTTGCAAGGCGTCTGGGCTCACATCACTGCCGAGCACGAAGGCATTTGGCCAGTGGATGGCACTCAAAACGGCTAAGCTGCCGTTGCCGGTGCACAAATCCAAAATGCGCTCTGGGGGCTTGTTCATCCAAGGCAAGAGCGTGTCAGACATCAAGACTTCGGCAATGAGGCTTCTCGGGATGATGGTGCGCTCATCAACATAAAAGGACAGGCCTTGGAGCCACGCCTCTTGGGCAATGTAGGCCATGGGCTTTTTGTTGGCCACTCGCGCGTGCAAGGCCTCTCGAATGGCCTTTACTTGCTCTGGGTTGAGCTCCATGTTTGCCTTGGATGGGGGCTCATCGGGTGACTCATCCGTGGATACCTCTAAGGGCGTGTCCAGGGGCCACCCGAGAGCCCAAAGCACCAGCCAGGCGGCCTCGTCCCAGGTGTTGGTGGTGCCTTGGCCGGTGTGTGCGCCGCCCGCATCGAGTGCTGTCGCGACTTCTTCAACCCAGGCCAAAAGTTTCATGCTCGGCTCAATGGGCCGTGGG
>CAISQQ010000069.1 GCA_903887655.1 uncultured Burkholderiales bacterium | reverse complement strand
TTGCTTATGTTGCTTGAGCCAATGTGGCTCGGGGATATCAAAGCTCATGTGTCAAAGATACCCCGTTCATCCTTGCAAAGAACCCCGATCCGATTTAGGTTTCACTCATGAAACGCATTGCCCCACTTATAGCAATTGCACTTTCCGCGTCCCTACTTCCAATTTCGCCAGCGGTTGCCGCAGCAAAAGCAGGAGCACCTTGTACTTCAATTGGGACAACTTCAACTGTCGGTCTGACTAAATTCACATGCGTTAAGTCAGGCAAGAAAATGATCTGGGATAAAGGCGTGAAAGTTGCTGCTCCTGCTCCCACTACAGCGCAAACTCAACTTCCGGTTGTTTCTGCGGCAGCTGATTTCGCAGCAACTTCAGATTGCAAGCTGGGTAAACCTGCAAGCCAACCCTTGGATGAAGGTCCAACTGGATCTGTGGGCTTTCCCAAAACTTCTGAAGAACTTAGATCCTCAGGAGTGCTCAACGGCTTAATTCTCTTTGCGGATTTTCCTGATGTGGTTGCGACAGGAGATTTAAAGTCTCCTTGGCAAAACAGTTCTATTCCGATTGCTGAAAAACAATTTGCTTATTCCAGCTACGGCAAGTTGAAACTCAAAATTGATCTTTCATCAAAGATTTATCGAATTCAAAAAGTTTCGACTTATTACAGCTTAGGCGCTGATCCATCCGGTGGCCCTATCCCTGGCGCACCTCCACCAAAGCTTGATGAAGTTGTAACTGACGCACTTTCTGCAGCCGATTCAGAAATTGATTTTTCAAAGTATGCCTTCGTGACCGTTGCGACTCCGCAGAGTCCTTCGTTGGCAATAAGTGGCGCTGTGGGCATGGGCCCAAACCCAAAGACTTTTGATGGCGTGACATATACCCAAGGCGATTTCATGCCACTTGATGCGCTCACGCCAATTACATCACCACTTAAGACAATTAATTTCACTCACGATATCGGCCACATGTTGGGATTGATGCACCCATATGTGGATCGCTCGGATATTCATGGTGCATGGGATGTCATGTGGTCCTTTGCGTTCCAACGCGACTTCTTAGGTTGGAACAAGTGGAAGCTCGATTGGATTACCGACGATCAAGTGAGCTGTCTCAACTCTGATTCATCGGCGCAGATCACTCAAATGCTTTCGCCGATAGGTGTCACTGCGAAAGATAATAAGATGGTGGTGATCAAGCTCAGCCCTACATCGGCTCTCGCTGTTGAGGTTAGGCGAAAGACGCCCTTTGAAGATTTGAAACCATCTGATGAAGGCGTCATTGTTTACCGAGTTGATACAACAAAGGGCCAAGGTCTAGGCGCGTATTCGATTGTTTCTAATCCGAATAAATCGATTACTAACCAAAGCTTCCCCGAAGTACTGGGCACCATGAAACCTGGTGAGTCTGTAACCGATAGCGGCTATGTGATTAAAGTTCTGCAATCCACGAGTGTCGGGGATTACGTGACGGTGAAGAAGGCTGCTTAGGCGACTACCAGACACGATGAGCTCGGCAGCCTGAAATAGTTCACCCAGAATTTACATCGGCGCACTAGGGAAACCCAGAGCCGACTGTTTAAAATTCCTCATGAGAAAAAACAAGGTCATCGCCCTAGCTACATCAGCCCTTCTCCTCCTTCAGGTCGGTACTGCGGTAGCGGCCACCTCAAAGAAATCGACGCTTACTATTCCGATTACTTTGCCCGTTGCCCAAACCGGCACCATTACTTTTGCTAATGCCGTGGCTAACGTCAGTGCAATTCCAGAAGCTGCGTGGCAACGTACGCAAGATGTTATTGCCAGCAATAAGGCAGTAACGATTCCAACCACAATTCATATTGGCCCAAATACCAATGCGTCAAAGGTTGCCATCACTACCGGGCTTGATCGACTCAATAAGTTGTTCTCGGGATTTAGACACGTCTCCTCATATGCTGGAATTGTTTATAACGCGCAAGATCAACAATGGGCGCAAACTGATTCAGCTGCTTACTTCAAGCAACAGAAAATTGGCGGATCAGCCCCAAGACCAGAAAATATTAAGCAACTTGTTCAAGCGGGCTGTGAAATTCAAGGAAGTAAAGTCGTAAATTGCAGTGGCGGAATGTCATGGGATTTTCGTGATGCCAATAATCCAGCTGGCGGTGCTTACTACAGCGTCGAAACTGGTCAGGCGAACGGCCAGCCACTTAATTTTTGGACAGATGAGAATAAAAATAAGAGCCCAATGACTCAAGTTAATCACGAGGCAACTCACAACTATCAGATAACACAATTCTTTAATACACCGCTTGGTAAAGGACAGAACATATCCTCCGATATTTTCCACTCATTTGCGCCATGGTGGTTTGG
>CAISQQ010000068.1 GCA_903887655.1 uncultured Burkholderiales bacterium | reverse complement strand
CCTCGAGAGGCTGGGGACGAGCGGTGGGGGCGGCTCGGGTTCGAACGGCGGGACGGCGTCGCGGCCGGAAACTACCGGGGTGTCGGGCATCGTGGCGGCTGGCGCAGGGAAGCAATCCCCAGGCGGCTCCCCTTCGGCCGCGACCTCTTCGAGCGCGACCTCCTCGGCCGCAGGCTCCTGGGGCGCAGCCTTGAGGGCCCACAGATTTTGCACCTCGAGCTCACGTGCGCCTTCTGGGGCACTGGGCAGGTGTTGGCACGCAAACCCCAGGGCTTGAAGACGCTTGGCGATCACGTCTTGGCAGTGCTCGTCAAGCGGCGTGATGGACGCCTTGGAGATCAAGAGTTCAGTGAGTTCGAGTGTGGTGCTCATGCGGTGGTCAAGGTCGATGGGTGAGGGGGTGTGAGGTGATCGAGTCCTAGCTCGGTCGTGGTGTGCGCTTAAAGCTCGGCGCGCAGCCTCTGGCCGGGGCTCAGAGACTGCAGCGCTTCGATGCCTCAGTCTCTGAGGAGTTCATTGAGACTGGTCTTGGCGCGGGTTTGTGCGTCCACGCGTTTGACGATCACTGCACAGTAAAGGCTGTGACTGCCATCGGCACTGGGCAGACTGCCAGAGACCACCACGGAGCCCGCGGGAATGCGACCGAAGCTCACGGTTTTGGTGGCGCGGTCGTAGATTTTGGTGCTTTGGCCAATGTACACGCCCATGGAGATCACCGAGTTTTCTTCGACGATCACGCCTTCGACGATCTCTGACCTCGCGCCAATAAAGCAGTTGTCCTCAATGATGGTGGGGTTGGCTTGCAAGGGCTCGAGGACTCCACCCAAACCCACTCCGCCCGAGAGGTGAACGTTTTTACCCACCTGTGCACAAGACCCGACCGTCGCCCAAGTGTCCACCATGGTGCCCGAGTCCACATAAGCGCCAATATTCACATAGCTGGGCATCAAAATCGCACCCGAACCAATGAAGGCGCCATGCCGGGCCACGGCGGGAGGCACCACGCGCACCCCACTTTGGGCCATTTGCTCTGGCGTGAGTTTGGAGAATTTGGTTTGGACTTTGTCATAAAACCCCAGGCCGCCAGCATGGATCATTTCATTGTCTTTGAGCCGAAAACTCAGCAACACGGCTTTTTTAATCCACTCGTGGGTGGTCCACTGACCCACACTTTGGCGTGTGGCCACTCGCAAGCGCCCAGCGTTCAATTCGGCCAACACGTGGTCGACCGCTTCGAGGGTGTCCTTGGGTGCCTTGGTGGGGCTGAGCTCGCTGCGGTGTTCCCAGGCTTGGTTGATGGTGGCTTCAAGGGTTGAGGTCATGGTGAAATTCATCATTAAAAATTGAAAAAACAAACCGAGAAATGATTTTCTCGCACGAAAAAATACACGATTGGGCAGGCCTAGGGGCACTGCGTTGCGACTGTCAAACGGCTAAGTGCTTCAGGGCTGGTAGCCACGGGTGAACTCAACAATGCGCTGGGCGGCCTCAACGCACTCTTGGGTTTGGGCGACCAAGGCCATGCGAATTCGGCCCCGGCCTGGGTTGAGTCCGTCAACGGTTCTTGCCAAATAGGAGCCCGGTAAAACCGTCACATTGTATTGGGCCAGCAACTCGCGGGCAAAACGCTCATCGTCTTGGCCGGGAACTTGGGCCCAGAGGTAAAAGCCCGCGTCCGGTAGCGCCACGTCCAAGACCTCTTGCAAGAGCGGTGTCACCTTGGCAAACTTGTCTTGGTACCATGCGCGATTATCCACCACATGCGCCTCATCGAGCCAAGTCGCCATGCTCGCGTGCTGCACCATGCCACTCATGGCCGAGCCGTGGTAGGTGCGGTAGAGCAAAAAAGATTGGATCAATTGCTCGTCACCCGCAACAAAGCCGCTTCTGAGGCCGGGCATGTTGCTGCGCTTGGACAGGCTGGTGAAGGCCAATAAATTTTTGAAGTCCGAACGCCCGAGTTGGTGAGCCGCCTCCAACGCGCCCAAAGGCGGTTCAGGACGAAAATATATCTCGCTGTAGCATTCGTCGGCGGCAATGACAAAGCCGTGGCGATCGGAGAGCGCAAAGAGTTCGGCCCACTCTTGGAGTGGCACCACTGCACCGGTGGGGTTGCCGGGTGAGCAAACGTACAGGAGCTGGGTGCGCGCCCAAATCTCAGCGGGCACGCTGGCCCAATCCATGGCAAAGTTGCGCTCGGGCAAGGACGGCACAAAATGCGGCTTTGCGCCCGCCAAAATGGCCGCCCCCTCGTAGATTTGGTAAAACGGGTTGGGGCACACGACCACCGGGGCTTGATGGCTGCCCGCCTTCAATGTCGGGTTGATCACCGTTTGCGCAACTGCAAAAAGCGCCTCGCGCGAGCCGTTGACGGGGAGTATTTGACGCTGAGGCGACAGCGTCAAGCCATAGCGCTTGGACAGCCAAGTGGCACAGGCCTGGCGCAGGCCCAAGTCTCCAGCCGTTGGCGGATAACTGGCCAAGCCACCAAAGCCCGCCAGCAGCTCCGTCTTGAGCCACTCGGGTGTGGGGTGTTTGGGCTCGCCAATGCCAAGACTGATGGCCCTGAAGTCTGGGTTGGGCAGCACGCCTTCAAACAGAAGTCTGAGTCTCTCAAACGGGTAGGGCTGGAGGTCTTTGAGCAAAGGATTCATGCCAACATTATCGCTTTGAAAGAGTCCGCCAGTGTTCGCGCTCCCTGTTGCGGCCTTCTTCTTGGCGGGCTTGTCTCAAAAATGGTGGGGCGAGGTCAACTGGCGTTATACTTTAGTATTATGAAACAAAGCCGTTGGCCCTGCCCCAGTCCATGAGCGATACCCCCAGGTGTTTTGACCCCGAGCGGCTGGCCAACTTTGAGTTAAAAAAAGACCAGTCACTGGCGCTGATGCGCAGTTTTCTGGATGCGTTGGAGCCGGAGACGGCCTCGCTCAGCCAAGCCTTGCTCGATACGGTGAAATGCCTCGAGAGGTCCCCGCATGAGGAGCGCCGAGGGAAGCCCTCAGCAAGAGGCGACCACCAGCTCGGGGAGGCTGGGCCATCTGTTCATCCGCACCCTGCCGAGCTCGACGCCTTGGCCTTCCAGGCTGACTGGACTGAATGGGCTGGGTCTGCTCAAGGCACCGACCCGTTGACTGAGGACGTGTCTGTCAGGGAAGATGTCCAGAACACTACACCAGAAGTCGTCAAACAGTCCTTGCAAAGGGCCTTGGAGGTGGTGCATCGGTACAAGGGTTTGTTGGGTTTATTTGCCACACCCTTGGTGCTGCACACGGTGCGCGCGCTGGAGCTGTCGATGCAAGAGCTGCTGCAGGCTCAAGACCTGGCCCGAAGTCAGTTGCAGGCCCTGTGGGCTGACTACCTCGCCCTTGAGCAGCTGAGTGTTCACCTGAAACTTCAAGCACAGGCCGCCTTTGAAGACCTCGCCGCTGCGTGAGGGCTTGGCTGCGGATTTTTGGAGCCCCGGACTCCCCTGAGGGTGGATGCCGCTCGGGCGGGTGGACACAGCGGTCGTTTTGAGCTCAAAATGCGCTAGACTCCTCAGTCTCGTGCCGGCCGCCGCTGGTGCGATCGGCCTCAAGGGCAGTTTCATTGACGAAGAAGGTCTAAGGTTTTTCGGTGCGTCTTACTAATATCAAACTCTCGGGATTTAAATCATTTGCCGACGCCACCCAGTTGCTCTTGCCGGGTCAATTGGTGGGGGTGGTGGGGCCCAACGGTTGCGGCAAATCCAACATCATGGACGCGGT
>CAISQQ010000067.1 GCA_903887655.1 uncultured Burkholderiales bacterium | reverse complement strand
CCCCCCCCATTTAAAGATGCTTTTGAAAAAAATCAA
The DNA here is from genome assembly GCA_903887655.1 of uncultured Burkholderiales bacterium. Lineage (GTDB taxonomy): Bacteria > Pseudomonadota > Gammaproteobacteria > Burkholderiales > Burkholderiaceae_C > Limnohabitans. The sequence goes on along the minus strand of CAISQQ010000067.1, from coordinate 1,978 downwards.
TGCTCACTGCGAGTGCCTTGTCGGCTTCGGGCTGGCTGTAGGTTCGACCCCCGTGCCTGGCAAAAGCGTGATCGGCTCCGGGGTACTTTTCAATGGTGACCAAGGGGTTGGGAGACAATCGGCGCTCGAGCAAGTCGTTGACTTCGGCTTGGACCCAGCGGTCCTTCATGGCCATGTGCAACAAAAACGGACGGTGCAAATTGACCACTTCTTTGATGCGGTGCTCAATATAGGTGCCGTAGTAAGCCACCGCGCAATCGATATCGGTTCTGCAGCACATCAAGTAACACAACTTACCGCCCAGGCAGTACCCCACCGCGCCCACATGACCGTTGCACTCGGGCAAGGTTTTGAGGTAAGCCATGGTGTCCTTCATGTCTTCAACACCCAAATCGTAATCAAAATCGTAATAGAGATCAAAGGCCTTGGTGACATCGGCGGGGTTGTGGTCGGAGAGTTCAACCCCGGGTTCTTGGCGCCAGAACAAATCGGGCACCAAACACACAAAACCCGCTTGTGCAAACTCTTTGGCATGCTCGCGCATGGTGTGATTGACACCCCAAATTTCCATGATGGCAATGATGGCGCCTTTGGGCGGGCCCTCGGGTACCGCCAAGTAAGCGCCCATTTGGCCGTCGCGCATGGGCACAGTGATGTTGGAGTAGTGAATCACGATAACAATCCTCAAAAAGAAAATGGAGACACCATTAAAGTAAGCTCAGTGAAATGTCAGAGTTGGGCGCTGTCGGCTGCGTCAACACCGCAGGGCTTTGATGCGTTGTGAGCCCATTCAAACACCTACTGAAGCTTCAAGAGTCGTTTGGCGTTGCCTTCAAAAATTTGATCCTTTTGGGCTTGAGAAATATCCAGCGCATTGACCGCCGCAATGGTGCTGCGAATCAACAAACGGCCATCTTCTGCATCAAAAGGCGCATCGGTAGCAAAGACCGAGTGGTCTTGCCCAAAGAAAGAAAACCCGCACTGGGTTGCCGCAACACCGCCATTGAGCGCCGTGTCGCCATAAAGCATCTTGTAATACTCAAGAATGGGTTTTTGGAGTCCGGCTTTTTCGACACGGGGGTTGGTTTTGGAAGTGCCAAAGAAAATCTGATCAAACCCGAGTTCAATCTTCCCTGCGAAATAGGGAATCATGCCCCCCATGTGGTGGGTGATGAGTTTAAGACCTGGCATTTCATCGTAAATGCCCGAGAAAATCAAACGCGTGGCACACGCCGTGGTCTCATAAGGCCAACCAAAACTGAACCAGATTTCATTCTCAGACTGCGACTCTGTGGCATAGTCTGAAAATTGGGGTCCCCGAATGGGGTGGATCCAAATGGGCAAATCAAGCTCATGCATTTTCTTGAAAATCGGGCGAAACTCTGGCGCACTCAAGGGCTTACCGGCCACATTGGTAAAAATTTGTATCCCTTTGGCGCCCAACTGACCCACAGTCCGGTCGATCTCATCAAGACAGGCCTGCACATTGTTCATGGGCATGGAGGCGATGAAGCAGGGAAACCGATCGCGGTGCTGCTCACAGATCTCGGCCAAACCATCATTGGCAATTCTGGCCAACAGGGGCGTGACCTCGGGCGTGCCCAAGAGCTCAATGGGTGGATTGGACAATGAGAGCACTTGCTGCAGGCCTTCAAACTCGTCCATCATGGACAGTCTGGAGGACAACTCCAAAAGAGACGGTCTCTCTGGAAACGCTCTCAAAGCCACGTGACCGGGCACGAGTTTTTCGAGCCGATCAAAGATGGAGTGCGGCATGAAGTGATTGAAGATGTCGAGCATTGAAAATAAAATCCAGGTAAAAAAATGGCCACAGCCCAGGCGGGCGAAAAGCACAATGCGATCATTCCATGGGTCGAGTCTGCACGGCCATCAAGAAGCGCTTGAGTGCCTCGATCATGATCTGATCATGATCTGATCATGATCGTGACATCATGACCCATCGCCAGTATACAAACGT
>CAISQQ010000066.1 GCA_903887655.1 uncultured Burkholderiales bacterium | reverse complement strand
ACCGAGGTGGGTTTAAATCCAATTGCATCTGCCACAGCCTACTCTCCCGTTGATTTATTGTTGATTTTATTTAGGGTGGACTCTGCCACCAAACGATGCGTCTTCATTATTTTTTTAAAATCATCCACGGGCTTGAGCGTGCCTGCCTCGAGATTTCGCAAAATCTCTAATTCTTCTTCATCGTACTTTTGCATTGATTTTGAATTGGCTTTCATCACAAACTCCAGTGTCTGGACTGCCTATGGATGTCATTGAAGCATCATGCTCAAAAAAGTGCCCACAAAGTAATAGCGATCTTCAACCCCAAAATATTCAAGCGTGAAGCGTATGCCTAATCCGACCCAAACAAATCACGGGTGTAAACCTTGTCCGTCACGTCCGCCAAGTCAGCCGTTTGTCGGTTCGCCACAATCAAATCGGCGCGTTGCTTAAATGAGTCCAAGTCCTTCACCACCTCCGACTTAAAAAAGTCCGGCTCTTTGTAAACGGGCTCGTAAACAATCACCTCCACGCCCTTGGCTTTCAGGCGCTTCATGATGCCCTGAACGCTGCTGGCCCTGAAGTTGTCGCTCCCCGCCTTCATCACCAAGCGGTAAATGCCCACCACCTTGGGCTTGCGCTTCAAGATGTCATAGGCCACAAAGTCTTTGCGCGTGCTGTTCGCATCCACAATCGCGCGCATCAAGTTTTGGGGCACATCGGCATAATTCGCCAACATTTGCTTAGTATCCTTTGGCAAGCAGTAGCCGCCGTAGCCAAACGAGGGGTTGTTGTAGTGGTTGCCAATGCGGGGGTCTAAGCACACCCCATCAATGATTTGCCGCGTGTCCAACCCAATTGATGAGGCATAGCTGTCCAGCTCATTGAAATAAGCCACACGCATCGCCAAGTAGGTGTTGGCAAACAGCTTGATCGCCTCGGCCTCTGTGCTGTCGGTCAACAGCACGGGCATGTCTTTCTTGATCGCTCCCTCCACCAACAGGTCGGCAAAGGCTTGCCCCTTTTCAGAGCGGTCGCCCACCACAATGCGGCTGGGGTGCAAGTTGTCTTGCAAAGCGCGGCCTTCCCGCAAAAACTCGGGCGAGAAAATCACGTTGTGCGTCATGAACTTCAAACGCATACGTTCTGTAAAGCCAACAGGTACTGTCGACTTGATCACCATCGTCGCAAGCGGGTTAATCGCCAACACATCAGCGATCACAGACTCAACCGACTTTGTGTTGAAGTAATTCGTCTCGGGATCGTAGTCGGTGGGCGTGGCAATGATTACAAATTTCGCCCCCTGGTAGGCCTCTTCTTTGTTCAGCGTGGCCTTAAAGTTCAGCGGTTTGTGGCTCAAATAGTCCTGCATCTCCACATCTTCAATGGGCAGTTCTTTGCGATTGAGCTGATCTACCTTGGCTGCCACCACATCCAAAGCCACCACCTCATGGTTCTGCGACAACAAAATGCCGTTAGATAAACCCACATAACCAGTTCCTGCAATTGCTATTTTCATTTTTTCTTTCTGAAATTAATTAAGCTGCACATAGGGGCAATAGTATGTGCAATTTTTATGACAAAAGCAGCAAGTCTTGGCAACACAACATTAGAAATATCAATAAAAACAAACCCGTAAATTTCGAACCAAATGTCGCCAAGACATAGCCAGCACCAACGATTGCAATCTTCATGAACTATGGCCCCACGCAATAAAGTGGGGATTAAGTGTCTTCGCTGGCAAAGCATAGGACATTGCTGCACCGTCCCACTGCACCACATGGCCGCCAGCAGCACTTACCAATGCGTGTCCGGCCGCCGTGTCCCAAATACAGGTTGGGCCTAGGCGCGGGTATACATCAACAGCGCCTTCCGCCACCAAACAAAACTTCAATGAGCTACCAATGTCTCGCCCATCTGCTTGAGGGAATTTCTTTAGCCACGAGGTGAGCTCGGCAGATGGATGTGACCGACTCATGGCCACACGAATTGGGCTGCAGTTAAGGTTGTAGGGTTGATAGCCTGATACTTTGATATCAGCCCAACCATGCGCATCCCTTCTCTTGGCACTGGCAAGCAAGCCACTAACGCCAACACAGACACCCACATACATCAAGCCCAAAGCAGGGGCTCCCACGACGCCCACTTTGGGGTAGCCATTCACCACAAGGGCAATGTTGACGGTGAATTCACCATTACCCTTGATAAATTCCTTGGTCCCATCGAGTGGATCCACCGCCCAGTAAAACTCGGGCCGATCACCTTCGGTGAACGTGTTGACACACTCCTCTGAGAGCACGGGTATCTCTGGCCAGCGCTCGGTCAGACCTCTCAGTAGTAGTACGTTGGACGCCATATCGGCTTCGGTCAAAGGTGAAGCATCCGCTTTTTTCGTATTCACTAATTGCTCGCGCCGGTTGTAAACCTGCATGATGGCCTTGCCAGCGTCATCTGCTAAATCAATCAAGAATTGCAAGTCTTGCTGCTTGAACAACGGACTCGCACTCATAGAAGGACTCCTGTCAGTTTCACACCTATTGTCGCCAAGACAAGCGCCAATCCAATGCGTAAATAGTGCTGTGGCAACCGCGACGACAGCCTTGCCCCCAACCATACCCCAGGCACAGACCCAACAAGCAACCAGCCCAGCAACTCAAAATCTACATTACCCACCATCATGTGGCCCATGCCTGCAAACAAAGCCAATGGCACGGCATGCACAATATCCGTCGCCACCAAGCGTGATGGCGTCAGTCGCAGCGGGTAGAGGTAGGCTAACAACACAGCGCCGACAGCCCCTGCCCCCACAGAAGTCAGCGTTACTAAAAAGCCGAGTAAAACACCAGCCATTACCGTCAAGGGCGGTTGCCAACGTTTGAAGCCCTCGGCATTTCCAATTCGTAGACGTCGTCCCAACGCATTCAAGCGTCCTTGCACAAGCATGCCCGTCGCCGTCATCAAGACGGCAAAACCAATAACTTGCTTGAGCAGCAACACATCCATCACAAACCAACCATGTTTGACCGCCCAAACCGTCAGGGCGGAGACAGGCAAGCTGCCCAACCACAAGCGACGAACTACCTGCCAGTCAATCAAGCCCTCACTGTGATGAACACGACTCGCCACCACCTTGGTCAAGCCAGCGAACAACAGGTCTGTGCCAACCGCCGTGACGGGCGACACCCCAAACACCAAGAGCAACAGCGGCGTCATCATGGCCCCCGCTCCTACCCCCGTCAGACCGACCAGCAATCCTGTGAAGAAACCTGCAAAGATAAGCATATTTATTAACTGATCAAAAATAGAAGGTGAGTTTTTACCTAGATCTTACGAATAAACTAATAACAAATTTCACTTCCTCAAGAAGACTGTGTCAATAACAACTGCTTCCACCTCATTAAATGTAGGTTCTGTGAGCCCTTCGTCAAACTTGCAACTGCAACACTTTCATGTGAACAAGGCAGCCCGCGCAAAAGTCAACAAACAAAAGCCCTGTGTATTGTGGTTCACGGGCTTATCGGGCTCTGGCAAAACCACACTGTCAAACCAATTAGAACAAGCGCTCTTTGACAGGGGGCATCGCACCTATGCCTTGGATGGCGACAACGTACGGCACGGACTCAACAAAGACCTTGGCTTTACTGAGCATGACCGCAAAGAAAACATTCGCCGCGTCGCAGAAGTTGCCAAGCTCATGGTCGATGCCGGCCTGATTGTGATTGCCACCTTCATTTCCCCCTTCAAGACAGACCGCGACATGGCTCGAAGCATCTTTGAACCGGGTGAGTTCTTCGAAATTTACGTCGACACCCCAATTGCGACTTGTGAGGCTCGTGACCCCAAGGGCCTTTACAAAAAGGCGCGCGAGGGTCAAATCAAAAACTTCACAGGCATCGACTCGCCCTACGAAGTGCCCTTGCAACCTGATCTCACCATCAATACACATACACTCTCTGTTGATCAAGCCGTCCAGCAATTGCTGCAATTGCTGCAATTGCACGAATGACAGAAGCAGTATCTAGCAAGGGTTTCAATCTCATCGGTTACGCCACCTCGCCCATGGGCTTGGGTGAGGACTTGCGCTCGTTTGCGGCCATGCTTGACTATCTAGAGATTCCTTTCTCGGTCATCGACATCCCCACCGACGTGCAAGGCCAAGTCAAAGTTAGCTGGAAACACATGACCACGCTCGACTACAACACCAGCGTATTCTTTATGTCGGCCATGGAGTGCCAAACCTTGGCACAGGTGCACCCCCAGCTCTTCAGTCAACCCAAGCTCAAAATCGGCTACTTTTTGTGGGAGCTGCCCGACTTCCCGAGCCAACACGTCGCGTCGCTCAAGCTGGTGGACCACATCTGGTGCCCAACGCGCTTTGTGCAGCAGGCGTTCTTTGCCAAATCGCGACAACTTACCTTGTCGCTGCCGCTTCCCGTAGTGCAACACCCAGCTACGGGCAGAAACTTTCGTAAAGAACTCAAAGTGCCTGCCAAAGCCTTTGTGTCGCTATACATGTTTGACCTGCACTCCACCCTGACCCGCAAAAACCCGCATGCGGTGGTTCGTGTGTTCTTAGAGTTTGCCCAGACTCACCCTGAGGCCTACCTGCTCCTAAAAGTTAGCCGCTGGCAAAACATGGGCCCCAAAGCCTTGGCGTGGATTCCTAAGCATCCCCGCATCAAACTGATCAAAGACACCCTCAGCCCTGGCGAGTTGACGGACCTCTACAAAAGCGCGAACTGCTATTTGTCGCTACACCGCAGTGAGGGCTTTGGCCGTACCTTGGTCGAGGCCCTGCAACACGGTTTGCAAGTGGTGAGCACCGATTTTTCTGGGCCTCAAGACTACCTCACCGCTGACAACGCCCTCTTGGTCAACTGGCAACGCGCCGAGGTCGGACTCAACGACTACCCCAACCTAAATGAACCCAGTTGGTGGGCCGACCCCGACGAACACAGTGCGCTACAGCAACTAGAACAAGCCTACGTGCGAACAAAAAAAGGGCCCAATACTCAGGGCCAAAGCGACGGTGCACAGTTCATGCACGAAGCCTTGGCCGCCAAATACAGGCCCATTTTGAAAACGTATTTGCAGTAACTTAAGCCGCTGACTGACCTTGTCCTGCTGATGTGCTAACGGAAACACCCTCGGCTGCAGCAGCTGAGTTGCGTTCATCCAAAATCTTTTTAGCCACAGCGAGAACCAGCTGCGATTTTGGGGGTTGGTCTAAAAATTCTTTAGATGCCAAAAAGTCCACCAGCAGCGCTGCGGTTGTTAAGCCCACTCGGGGGTCTACCACCTCCATCGACTCGGGCACACGACCTAAGAAAATTTTGTAGGCTGCTATCACGTCCTCGCGTGTAGCCTTCAACGTGTCCATTTGGCTCAAGACTTCAGGGGCCTCGTTGGATTCGGGTGTGGCGACAGCACCTGCAGGTGGTGAAGCCTCCCCCTGAGAGGCATCGAATTGAACCAACATTTCTAATGACGATGTGGCTTCTTTTAACTCTGCATGGGCCGCTGTCTGCGCCGCAGCAAGTGCAGCCGACTCTTGCGCAGCTTTTTCGACTGCCGCAGCCTTCTCCTTCTCAGCGGCAGCCTCTTGAATTGCTAAGGCCTCATCGAACGATTGCGGTGCGGGCTTCGTTTCAGGCGATGGCACCTTGACCACAACGTCTTCAATGACAGGCTTTTTCTTCAAACCAAAAAAATTAAACCCCATTGGCAACCTCTGTCGACAGCTCTAGCACCTGAAACGCCAACTTTCGTTTGTCGGTCAATGTCTTGTCATGCTTGGCTGGTACAAAACCTTGGGTGGTTTCTACTGTCCACATCATGCAGCCGCTTTGCTCGCCCTCGGATACTTCAAAGCGCAACACAAAATCATCTGGCACATCCAGCACGCTGCGTTGCACTTTGCCACTCGGCGTCAGCACCTTGAGGCGCAGTTTCCCTGCTACCGGCCACGGCGCATTACAACGAACCAGCACAGCTGCCGCGGGCTTGCCTTCCCAGCGGTACTTGATAGTCAGCTGTTTGTTAGCCCATGCATCGGGTTGCACCGTGGCAAACAGCTCAGGCGTGGCTAGACGCACACGCCAGTCTGCTTTCAGGCGCTCGACCATGGTTTTCAACACATCGGCCTTCACATAAGCGCGGGCTTCTTTTAAAAAGTTCTCTAGCTGTTTAACTAACGGTTGTGCATCTGGGCCCATCGGATAGCTGGCACACATTTCATCCACATGTGTCCAAAACCAATGCTCAGGCACGGAACCCAGTTCTTTAGCGACCACACGCATACCGTCTAGCGCCACTTGGCGCCGCAAACGCTGCGTCATGCAGGCAGCATGTAAACGTGAGAACGCCTGCACACGACGCACCATGCCTATTTGTCTTGGATAGCGCTTGAAGAAGCGAACAAACAAATCAAAGTCAAACGCAGTTTTAATGCTCGCGTCTAGCGCCCCCACCTGTGCCAAAGCCTCACGCCTCATAAACACCGTGGGCTGACAAATAAAGCTGCCATCCGCAAAGGCATCAAGTGGTGTCGAGGGGGGCTTCGTTGGGTAATTCGCCAGTACGGCACCCGCCACATTGATGTACTGCCCTTGGCCATACACCATCTGGTGGTTGGGGTGCTTATCAAAATGCGCCAAGGCACGGCTCACGGCACCTTGGGTGTACATGTCGTCTGAGTTAAGCCAACCCACCACCTCGCCATGCGCTTGGGCAATCGCGTGGTTCAGTGCCTCGGCTGAGCCACCATCTTGCTGGCTAGACCAGTGCAAGCGCTCACCGTACTCCGCTTGCAGCTGCATGAGCAGCTCAAGCGAGCCATCGGTTGACATGCCATCGGCCACGATCAGCTCAATATTTGGGTAGTCCTGCTCCAGCACGCTTCGCACTGCAGTCTCTAAAAACTGCACCTGGTTCAGCGATGGCATCACCACCGAGACCAAGGGCAAGCTGTGTGTCTTGTCAGTCATCGCGCATCCAACCAAGCTTTAAATTCCGCACCCACTTCGCTGTGGTTTTCACCCAAATCCACCGTGGCTTGTAAGAAACCCAGCTTGCTACCGCAGTCATAGCGCGTGCCTGCGTAGCGATAGGCAAACACCTTCTCACGGCGCAGCAAGTTGGCAATGCCATCGGTCAATTGAATCTCACCGCCCACACCACGTGGCAAGCTTTGCAGTTCCGCAAAAATACCAGGTGTCAAAATGTAACGACCAGCCACAGCAAGCGTGGTGGGGGCTACCTCAGGGGCTGGTTTTTCAATGATGCCCGTTACATCCACCACATCGGTCTCAATCTGCTGGCCCGACACAATGCCGTAGCGCTTGGTGTGCTCACGCGGGACGTCCTGCACTGCCAACACACTGGCGCGCCAGTGCGCGAACTGCTTCACCATCTGGGCCATCACGGGTGGCTCGCCTACCATCAAGTCGTCGGCCAACAGCACGGCAAAGGCCTCGTTGCCCACCAAGTCAGCGGCACACAACACGGCATGGCCCAAGCCCAGGGCACGGGGTTGTCGCACATACACACACGACATATCTGCAGGCGCTATGGATCTTGCAATCGATAACAGCTCCTTCTTGCCAGCAGCCTCTAGCTCCGTCTCCAGCTCGTATGCCGTATCGAAGTGGTCTTCCACACTGCGCTTGGTGCGGCCTGTGACAAAGATCATCTGACGAATACCAGCGGCATACGCCTCTTCCACCGCATACTGAATAAGCGGCTTGTCCACCACGGGCAACATCTCTTTGGCCGAGGCTTTGGTGGCGGGCAAGAAACGTGTACCAAGTCCCGCGATAGGAAAAACTGCTTTTTTAATCATGCTCACTTCGGCTCACGCACGTCCATACAAATCTTCAAACCGAACAATATCGTCCTCCCCCAGATAAGAGCCTGACTGCACCTCTATCAAATGCAGCGGCAACTTGCCTGGATTTTCTAACGAATGTGTGACACCTACGGGAATGTAGACCGACTCGTTCTCTGTCACCAGCTTCACCGTGTCGCCTAAGCGCACAGTGGCTGTGCCCGACACCACCACCCAATGCTCAGCACGATGATGATGCATTTGTAGCGACAGCTTGGCACCTGGCTTTACCGTGATGCGCTTGACTTGAAAGCGCTCCCCGTTATCCACGCTGTCATAGCTGCCCCAGGGCCTGAACACCTCGCGGTGCTGGTCCACCTCAGGGCGCTTTAGGGCTTTGAGGCGATCCACTAACTTCTTAACATCTTGTGCTTTGTCTTTGTGTGCCACCAGCACAGCGTCTGAGGTTTCGACCACCACCAAGTCAGTCACGCCGATCAATGCTACCAAGCGGCTGTCGGCATGCACATAGCTGTTGTTGGCGCCTTCTAGCAGCACGTCGCCACGGGTGGCGTTGCCTTGCGGGTCTTGCGGCAGCACCTGCCACACGGCAGACCAGGCGCCTACATCGTTCCAGCCTGCATCTAGTGGCACGACCACGGCTTTGCTGGTCTTCTCCATCACCGCATAGTCCACGCTGTCGGAAGGGCTGCTGGCAAAGGCGTCTTTGTCTAAGCGCACAAACTCCAAGTCTTTTTTCGCATCGGTCCATGCAGCTTGGCAGGCTTTCATCATCGCGGGGTTGGCCTTGCCCAGCTCCTCTAAAAACACCGAGGCCTTGAACATAAACATGCCACTGTTCCAGGTGTAACTGCCGTCTTTCAGATAGGCCTGTGCTGTGGCGAGGTCGGGCTTTTCTACAAACTGCTGCACGGGCACGGCGGCATTGGCATCCAGCGCTTGGCTGGCTTTGACATAGCCGTAGCCTGTCTCGGGGTGCGTGGGCACAATGCCAAACGTCACCAGCGCCCCGCCCTCTGCTGCCTTCAGGCCCACACGCACAGCATGGTGAAACGCAGGCACATCAGCAAACACATGGTCTGATGGCAGCACCAGTAACACAGGGTCGGCTCCACCCGCTTGGGCGGCCAATGCGGCGGCCGCAATGGCGGGGGCGGTGTTGCGCGCCACGGGCTCAAGCACGATGCATT
>CAISQQ010000065.1 GCA_903887655.1 uncultured Burkholderiales bacterium | reverse complement strand
TCTCGAGCGCCGCGCCAAAATCCAAGTCCTCGCGCGAATAGCCCAACTGCAAACCGTGCGGGGGCGGGTGCGCTTCAAAATAGTCGGGAAATTGCGCGCCAAGCCATGCGGTGTTGATGAGCACGTGCGTCAAACCGGCGACCGCCAAGCGCTCCAAATGCCACTGCAGCAAGGGCTTGCCTTGGACCTCGAGAAGGGGCTTGGGGTGCTGGTCACTCAAAGGACGCATGCGCTCACCGCGTCCGGCGCACAGCACCATCGCTTGATATAGCGCGGGCGCTGAGGCCTGGGGCTGGTGGGGTGGAAAGGAGCTGGGCATGCTGGTGTTGTGAAGAGCCGCGGTCGAGATTGAAGAATCTTAACGCATGAAGTGAGCCCCCTCAGCGCTTCTCCTGGGCCCACCCCGCGCGCAAAAGCCCGCATGACAGCTCGCGCACAATCGCCTATCATGCGAGGGCTGTCAAGCCGTGATGGGCTTGATTTTTTTATGGACTCATCCGCACACTCATCATGCAAACCCCCATCAATCGCTTCAAACTCGCTCTTGAGCAAAAAATCCCGCAAATTGGTTTTTGGATGGGACTGGCCAATCCGGTGACCGCAGAGATCTGTGCCGGTGCGGGTTTTGATTGGCTGCTCATCGATGGCGAGCATTCGCCCAACGATTTGCAAAGCATCTTGGCTCAACTCCAAGCCATCGCCGCCTACCCCGACACCCATGCCGTGGCCCGTGTGCCGGTGGGCCAGGGTCATGTGGGGGTGGCTTTGATCAAACAATACTTGGATTTGGGCTTGCAAAACCTCTTGGTGCCCATGGTCGAGACGGCCGAGCAAGCCCGTGAATTGGTGCAAGCCACCTTGTACCCGCCGCTCGGGATTCGTGGCATGGGGGGGGCACGCGGCTCGCGTTGGGGGCGTTGGGCCAACCATGGCAGCGAAGCCAATGCGCAAATTTGTCTCTTGCTCCAAGTCGAAACCCAGCGCGGCTTGGACAACATCGAGGCGATCGCGGCCGTCGACGGTGTGCACGGCGTCTTCATTGGCCCCTCGGATTTGTCGGCCTCCTTGGGCTACGTCGGTCAACAAGATCATCCCCGGGTCAGACAGGCCATTGAAGCGGCGTTTGCCAGCATCCTCAAGGCCGGCAAAGCGCCTGGGTTTTTGACCCTCGATGAGGACTTGTCAAGGCACTACTTGAGCAAAGGTGGGGTGTTCATGGCGGTGGGGACCGATCACATCATGATGGCCAAGCAAACCAGCGCACTGGCCCAGCGCTTCAAGGCCCGTTGAAGCGGAAAAGCTTGGGGCCCAGGCGCCAGGGCTCAGCGCGGCGACTCGCTCGCTTGAACCAAGGAGATGGGCACCCGGGTGCTGAGCCCACACATGAGTTCATAGGCCAAGGTGCCGGCGTGCTGGGCGACCTCGTCAATGTCCAATCGCGCGCCCGTGCTCGATTCGCCCCATAGCGTGACTTCCGAGCCCACGCCCAAGGGTTCGCCGCCGAGGGCGGGGTCCACCAACGCCTCCAAGTCCACCGCCAACATGTCCATGCTCACGCGCCCCACCGTCTGGGTGCGACGCCCTTGCACCAACACCGGGGTGCCGCTGCCCGCGCTTCTGGGGTAGCCGTCGGCGTAGCCGCACGCGACGATGCCAATGCGGGTGTCACGGGTGGCGGTGTAGGTCGAGCCATAGCCCACGCTTTGGCCAGCGCGCACGTGCTGCAGGGCAATGATCTCGCTCTTGAGCGTGAGCGTGGGGCTCAAGCCCCACGAGGCAGCAGGGGTCTCTTGCGGGTTGACCGATCCACCGTAAAGCGCAATGCCTAAGCGCACCCAGTCTTGGCGCAGCCCCAAGCTGCTGGGCTGGAGCAAGGCGGCCGCGCTGTTGCACAAACTCACCTCAGCGGCCAAGTCGCTCGCATGCGCATGAAAAACGTCCAGTTGTGTTTGTACGCCATTTAGGCGATCGGCGTCGCTGAAATGGGTCATCACCGAGACCTCTTGCACCTGAGGGCAAGCGCTCAGTCGGGTGTAGGCGCTTTTGAAGCTCTCGGGGGTGAAGCCCAGGCGGTTCATGCCGGAGTTCATTTTCAGAAAGACCCGATGCGGCTCGTGGGTTTTGTGGCGCGTGAGCCACTCGATTTGCGCCTGACAGTGCACGGTGTGCCAGAGTTTGAGGCGCGAGCACTCCTCGAGCTCGCGCGCATCAAAGACCCCCTCGAGCAACAGTATCGGGCCTCGCCAGCCCAAAGCGCGCAGACGCTGGGCCTCACTCACCTCGAGCACACCAAAGCCGTCGGCGCCTCTCAGACCCTCGTATACTCGCTCGATGCCGTGGCCATAGGCGTTGGCTTTGACCACGGCCATGATTTGGCTCGATGGGCACTGGCTCTTGATGTGGGCCAAGTTGTGTTGCAGCGCTGCGCTGTGCACCAAGGCGTGTATGGGTCGGGTCATGCGTGAAAAAATTAAAAACCCGCGAAGGGGCGGAACTTTGTATCGTGTTATAACCTAAGACAAGGCCATTGTGAGGCCAGTGGGTGGCATTCTAAGAAAGAAAACGCGTTGGAGACTTCCATTTTTTTGATCAACACACCGTTGACACGGGCATGACATTTCCTTTGTTTGCCTTCAAGGCCAGGCGATGAAGCGCGGCTTTTACACCATCATGGTGGCTCAGTTTGTGAGCTCCTTGGCCGACAACGCCTTGTTCGTGGCGGCGGTGGAGTTGCTCAAAAACCGCGCATGTCCGGAGTGGCAACCGGCGGCGCTGGTGCCCATGTTTGCACTCTTTTACGTGGTGCTCGCCCCCTTTGTGGGCGCGTATGCCGATGCCCGGCCCAAGGGCGAGGTGATGTTCAGCAGCAATGCCATCAAGGTGGTCGGTTGCTTTTTGATGCTCTTTGGGCTGCAGCCCCTGTTGGCCTATGCGGTGGTGGGGTTGGGCGCGGCCGCCTACTCACCGGCCAAATACGGGATCTTGACCGAGCTCTTGCCGCCATCGCAGTTGGTCAAGGCCAATGGCTGGATTGAAGGCTTGACCATTGCCTCGATTATTTTGGGGGTGATGCTGGGCGGTCAGCTCTTGAGTGCGAGCGTGTCAACGTGGCTCTTGAGCTGGGACCTGCCCCTCATTGAGACCGGATTGAAGACACCAGCCCAGGCGGCGGTGGTGATCATTGTGCTGCTTTATGGCGTGGCCGCTTGGCTCAACACCTTGATCCCTGTCACCCATGTGGCGCTTCGAGCCTTGCCCCATGATCCGCAGAAAAACCGCCTGCAAAACCTGTGGTCGCTGGCACCCGACTTCATCGCTTGCAACCGACTGCTTTGGCGTGACAAGCTGGGTCAAATCTCACTGGCCACCACGACCTTGTTTTGGGGGGTGAGTGGCAACTTGCGCTACATCGTCTTGGCTTGGGGGGCTGCCGCTTTGCACTACAGCACCAGCCAATCTTCGAGTTTGGTGGGGGTGGTGGCGGTGGGCACGGCCATGGGTGCGGTGCTCGCATCTCTCAAGATGAAACTCGCACACGCCACCCGCGTCATCCCGCTTGGCATTGCCATGGGTCTCATGGTGGTGGGCATGAATTTCATCCGCGACGTCTGGATCGTGGCGCCTTTTTTGGTGCTGCTCGGGGGCTTGGGTGGCTTTTTGGTGGTGCCCATGAACGCCTTGCTCCAACACCGCGGTGCGGTGCTGATGGGGGGTGGGCGCTCCATTGCCGTGCAAAACTTCAACGAGCAGGCGTGTATTTTGGCGCTCGGGGGGCTTTATGCCTTGTTCACAGGCCTGGGTCTGAGTGCATTTGAAGCCTTGACGGGGTTTGGGATGTTGGTGGCCTTGATGATGGGGTGGATCAAGCGCTGGCACGACGCCAATCGGGTGAGTTTCCCCCAAGAGATCGAACAACTCTTGCAAGAGACGTGTCAACACGAGGAATGAATTCTTTTGGTATTGAGATCGCCTAGAAAGACCCAACCATGACTGAGCGTGCTTCACCAGACATCTTCAACGCCTTGAGCGTTCAAACCATCCACGGTCAAGAGCAACGCCTGAGCGATTTCGCCGGTCACGTGATCTTGGTCGTCAACACCGCGAGTGCTTGTGGTTTTACCCCTCAATTCAAGGGTCTGCAGAGTTTGCACGAGCAGTATGCAGCGCGCGGCTTGGTGATTTTGGGCTTTCCTTGCAACCAATTTGGCGCGCAGGACCCGGGTGAGAACTCACAAATTGCCCAGTTTTGCGATACCCAGTACGGCGTGAGTTTTCCCATGATGGCCAAAATCGAGGTCAACGGCGCCAACGCCCACCCCTTGTACCAGTGGCTCAAGAAAGAGGCCAAGGGCTTGCTCGGCACCGAGGCCATCAAGTGGAATTTCACCAAATTTTTGATCTCTCGCCAGGCCCAAGTGCTCGCCCGCTACGCGCCCCAAGACACCCCCGAGTCCTTGAAAAAAGACATTGAAGCTGCACTCGCCGCCTAGCCAGTCGCCACCAAGGCGCCCTGAGCGTTTGACACCGGGGTCGGGAAGTGGCTCGAGCGGTTAAGCCGACGCTTGCGAGGCGGCCAAGGCCGCGTCCAGGGCCTCAATCCAGTGCTTGACGGGCACTGGACTTTTCTCTTGCAAATGGGTGATGCAGCCCACATTGGCCGACAAGATGTGCGCAGGGGACCTTGCCATCAGGTGCTGGAGCTTTCTGTTTTGCAAAGCGTGGGAGAGCACGGGCTCCAAAACCGAGTAGGTGCCC
>CAISQQ010000064.1 GCA_903887655.1 uncultured Burkholderiales bacterium | reverse complement strand
CTTGATGTTGGTGACCGTTCTGGCGATGGTGCCGGTGGCGGGCATGCCCGCCAAAAACGGGAGGATGAGATTGGCCAGTCCCTGAGCGATCAACTCCTGGTTGGCATCGTGGTGGTCGTGGGTGAGTTGATCGGCCACCCGGGCGCACAGCAAAGACTCGATGGCACCCAAGACCGCAAAGGTGAGTGCCGAGGGAAACACCGCTTGGACTTGAGCCCAGCTCCACTCGAACCCATGCCAACTGGGCAAATGCTCAGGAATACCGCCGTAGCGTGAACCGATGGTGGCCATCTCCCAGCCCAGCGTCTGGGCGAGCACGGTGCCCACCACCAGGACCACCAGGGCGCTGGGCAGCTGTAAAACAGCGGCCAACACCGAGCGGCCCCACCCTGCGGGCCTTCTGGCCAGTTGCCGCCCCAAAAGCGGGGCCAGCCACGTCCACAGTACCCAGACCAAGACACACAGCAAGGCCAGTGCGAATGCGTCAGGGTTGAGGCTTGACGCATGCAACCACAGTGCGCTCAAGATGCCCACTGCATCAGCGGGCATGTGCTCCACTTCCAGGCCCAAAAACTCTTTGAGTTGAGACGCCATGATGAGCACGGCAATGCCGTTGGTGAACGCTGCGACCACGGCCACCGGGATGAAGCGAATCAACAGCCCCAGGCGCAACCATCCAAAGCACACCAATAGGAGTCCAGAGATGAAGGTGGCGAGCAAGAGCCCTGAGAGGCCAAATTTTTGCACAACGGCATAGACCACGACGATGAAGGCACCAGCCGGTCCTGCAATTTGCACGCCTGTGCCACCAAGGAGCGAGACCACAACGCCCGCCACGATCGCGGTAAAGAGTCCTGCCTCTGGGCTCAGGCCCGACGCAATGGCAAAGGCCATGGCCAAGGGCAAGGCCACAAAGCCCACGCTCATGCCGGCCCCCACGTCTTGCCCCAGGTTGTGCCAACGGTAGTGTTGAAAGCTCGTGAGGGAGCGGGGTTTGAAGGTGTGCAGTTTCAAGGACAGGGGGTGGTCAATGAATCCTCATGCCAGGCTTGGCGCCTGGCCATGGGGTCAGCACAAAAACACCGGGGTGCTCTTTCTCCTGAGCGTGGCTGGCCGCCAAGACCATGCCCTCGGAGAGTCCGAACTTCATCTGCCGTGGCGCCAAATTGGCCACCACAACGGTGAGTTGCCCCACCAACTCTTGGGGCTGGTAGTGCTTGGCAATGCCGCTGAAGACTTGGCGGGTTTTTTCTTCCCCCACATCCAACGTCAAGCGCAGCAATTTGTTGGATCCCTCGACCGCTTCGCAAGCGGTGATGAGCGCAATTCTCAGATCGGTTTTGGCGAATTCGTCGATGCTGATCTCGGGCGCAATGGCCTCTCCCCCCGGCATCCCTGGGCCAGCGCTCGCGCCCTTTGCCGATGAGGTGCTCGAGGGGGTTGGGGTGTTTGACAAAGCGACTTCACGGGTTGGCTCGAGCTCAAAGAGAAGGTCAAGCATGGCCGGGTCCACGCGCTGCATCAAGTGTTTGTAGTTGCCAATCTCCCAGCCCGCCCCGAGGCGTTGAGTGGCGTGCTCAAAGCGCAAAGACTCCACCCCCAAGAACGCTTCCACCGAACTCACGAGTTGGGGGAGCACCGGTTTGAGGTAGAGGCTCAGCAGCCGAAAGCATTCAATACAGGTGCTGCAAGTTGACCACAATTGCTCTTTGAGCTCGGGCTTTTTGGCCGCCTCCCAGGGCTTGTATTGGTCAACAAAGGCGTTGACCTGGTCGGCCAAGAGCATGATCTCGCGCATGACTTTGGCAAATTCGCGCTCCTCGTAGCCCAGCGCAATCGAGGTGGCTTGCCCCTGAAGTTGACTCACCAAAGCCTGGCCCTCAGGGGACAAAGCGCCCAAGCGGTGGTCAAAGAGTTTGCCAATGAAGCCCGCACTTCGAGAGGCGATATTGATGTATTTGCCCACCAAGTCCGCATTGACCCGAGCGACAAAATCGTCGGGGTTGAAGTCCACATCCTCTACTCGGGCATTGAGTTTGGCGGCGATGTAGTAGCGCATCCACTCGGGGTTCATGCCAATCGAGAGGTATTTCAAGGGGTCGATGCCGGTGCCTCGGCTTTTGCTCATTTTCTCGCCACTCACGGTGATGAAGCCATGCACAAAAATGTTGTTGGGTGTTTTGCGCTGGCTAAAGTGCAGCATCGCGGGCCAAAAAAGCGTGTGAAAGTAGGTGATGTCCTTGCCAATGAAGTGGTATTGCTCCACCTCAGGACTGGCCATGAAGTCCTCAAAGCTTCTCGTGTCGCCTCGCGCGAGCGGCCCGCCTTTGGCAAAGTAGTTTTTCAGTGAGGCCAAATAACCCACGGGCGCATCGAGCCAGACGTAAAAGTATTTGCCGGGAGCGTTGGGAATTTCGATGCCAAAGTAAGGCGCGTCTCGGCTGATGTCCCAGTCACTCAGGCCAGTGAGTCCGTCTTCATTGGGGGTGAACCACTCTTTGACTTTGTTGGCCACCTCGCTTTGCAGTTTGCCGTTTTGTGTCCAAGTTTTTAGGTACTCCACGCATTTGGGGTGGGAGAGCTTGAAAAAGAAATGCTCCGAACTCTTGAGCACTGGCGTTGCGCCTGAGAGCGTCGAGCGCGGCTGCAAGAGGTCGGTGGGGCTGTAGACGGCGCCGCAGTTTTCGCACGAGTCCCCGTACTGATCAGGCGAGGCGCACTTGGGGCAAATGCCTTTGATAAAGCGGTCGGGTAAAAACATCGACTTCTCAGGATCAAAGTATTGCTCAATGGTGCGCCGCTCGATGAGTCCTGCGGCTTCCAAGTCGAGGTAAATTTGCTGAGCGAGCTCGTGGTTTTCAGGACCATCGGTGGAGTGCCAGTTGTCAAAGGCAATGTGAAAGCCCTCCAAATAAGGCAGGCGTCCTTTCGCAATGTTGGCCACAAATTGCTGCGGGGTGATGCCGGCCTTTTGCGCAGCAATCATGATGGGGGCGCCGTGAGCATCGTCGGCGCAAACGAAGTAGACCTGGTGGCCTTGCATGCGCTGGAAACGCACCCAAATGTCGGCTTGGATGTACTCCATGATGTGGCCAATGTGAAAGTTGCCATTGGCATACGGCAAGGCGGTGGTGACAAAGAGTTGGCGCACGGTCATAGCAATGAAAGCCCATCAGGGTGAAAATTGGAGTCTTTGGCGAGGCGAGCGGTTTCACCAACGCCTGCAAGGGGCCCAGAGGTCAAGCGCCGAGCAGTCGCGCTCACTGGGAATAGAAAGCATTTTAAGGCTTAAGTGCAGCCGCCGTGCGACTCATTGTGTAACCCATTGCGCCTCGATTGCGTCTTCAATGCGCCCCAATAGCGCCGCCATAGCACTCCCATAGCACTCCCATCGCGCTGCAGTACGCTTGCCGCCACAGCGCACCCGCCCAAGCGGTTTCGTCCGTGCTTTTGAAAGGGGGAATGGCTTTTGGATAGACTATGCCTTGTTTGTGTTGTCAATCAAGTCCTCGTTGTGGGGCATTGGAGTGTTTTTCATGCAAGTGACCGAATCGATGGTGTTGGAGGCTTTGTCCCGTGTCTTGGACCCCAATACCGGCCAAGATTGGGTGGCCAGTAAGTCCATCAAGAATGTGCACATTCAAGGCGGACAAGTGAGCCTGGAGCTGGTTTTGGGCTACCCCGCCAAGAGTCAGTGGGCCCATTTCTCAGCCTTGATCGAAGCGGCTTTGAAGACGCTCAGTGGTCTCACCGAGGTGCAAGTCTCGGTGAGCACCCAAGTGCTGGCGCACTCGGCCACCCGGGGTGTGCAACTCTTGCCGCAAGTCAAAAACATCGTGGCGGTGGCCTCTGGCAAAGGCGGCGTGGGCAAGAGCACCACGGCCGCCAACTTGGCCTTGGCCTTGGCCAGTGAAGGCGCTACCGTGGGTCTACTGGATGCGGATATTTATGGGCCAAGCCAGCCCATGATGATGGGGGTGAACGCCAGGCCTCAGAGTGAAGACGGCAAAACCATGAAGCCGCTTGAGAACCATGGCGTTCAAGTCATGTCGATTGGTTTTTTGGTCTCCAGCGAAGAGGCAATGATTTGGCGAGGTCCCATGGCCACCCAGGCGCTTGAGCAGTTGCTGCGCCAAACGCAGTGGCGAGAGCTCGATTATTTGATCGTGGACATGCCCCCAGGCACAGGCGATATTCAACTCACCTTGTCGCAACGCGTACCCTTGACCGGTGCGG
>CAISQQ010000063.1 GCA_903887655.1 uncultured Burkholderiales bacterium | reverse complement strand
GGTGCCACAAGACCCCGTGATCTTCTCCACCAGCGCCTATGAAAACATTTTGTATGGCCGACCCCAAGCCAGCAAGGCCGAGGTGTTGGCTGCGGCCAAGGCCGCCTTTGCCGATGAATTCATTGAGCAGTGGCCCGCTGGCTATGACACTTTTCTGGGCGAGCGCGGTGTGCGAATTTCAGGCGGACAGCGCCAACGCATCGCGATTGCCCGAGCGATCTTGAAAAACCCGCCGCTTTTGCTCCTCGACGAGGCCACCAGTGCCTTGGACGCGCACAGCGAGCGCATGGTGCAAGCCGCTCTCGAGCGCGCCATGCAAGATCGCACCACCTTGGTCATTGCCCACCGATTGGCGACGGTGAAAAAAGCCAATCCTTTGTTGGTGCTCGACAACGGTCAATTGATTGAAGAGGGCGAACACGAGGCCTTGGTGGCACAAAACGGTCTCTACGCCAAATTGGCCAAATTGCAATTCCAAGAACTGCAAGCGTTCACTCAATCGCCAACGATTCAACCACCTCTTGAACTTTAGGAGCCTTCGATGATCCCCCACCCCCCCATCCATGTTTTATTCTTGTGCACCCACAACTCGGCTCGCAGCATCATGGCCGAAGCCATATTGAATGAGCTCGGTAAAGGGCGTTTTGTGGCTTTTTCTGCAGGCAGCACCGTCTCTGAGGATCAGCGCCCCCATGCCTTGGCGCTCGAAGCTCTCGAGCATGCAGGCCTGAGCACCGACGGTCTCAAGAGCAAGAACTGGGAGGTGTTTGCGCAACCCTCCGCGCCCCACATGGATTTGATCATCACCGTGTGCGACAACGCCGCGGGCGAGGTGTGTCCCGTCTGGCCAGGGCACCCGGCCACTGCTCACTGGGGGTATGCAGACCCAAGCTCAGTGCAAGGCTCCATCGAGCACCAGCGCGACGCGTTCAAACACACCCTCATGCTCATGCGCGAGAGGCTTGAGCATTTGGTGAGCCTGCCCACCGCCGGGCTCGAGCGCTTGGTGCTGGAGGCTCACGCCAGAGAGCTGGCCTCACGCTGAGTGGTCTGGCCAACTGGCCACGCCCCGTCTGGGAGCCCTTGAGTCGAGCACAAAAGCCAGCGACAGAAGGCGGGCACAGACGGCGTGCAAACACCAGTCTCGCTCAGGTCTCTTTGGAGATTTTGATGGATGGAAAGACGGAGGAGAAGTCGCGTGCCTTGGCGGCGATTTTGATCGCCACTTGGCGCGCCATGGCTTGGTAAATTTGCGCCACACTGCCGCTGGGGTCGGCCACCACGGTGGGCTGACCACTGTCGGCTTGCAAACGGATATTGATATCGAGTGGCAAGGCACCCAAATAATCGATCTCCAACTGCTGGGCCATATGGCGACCGCCATCCACGCCAAAGATGTGCTCAGAGTGACCGCATTGAGAACAAATATGCACCGCCATGTTCTCCACCAAGCCCAAAATGGGCACCCCCACCTTGTCAAACATTTTGATCCCTTTTTTGGCATCCAAGAGCGCAATGTCTTGCGGGGTGGTCACGATCACCGCACCGGTCAAGGGCACGCGTTGCGACAAGGTGAGTTGAATATCGCCTGTGCCTGGGGGCATGTCCACG
>CAISQQ010000062.1 GCA_903887655.1 uncultured Burkholderiales bacterium | reverse complement strand
TGGGGAACTTTTAATGAAGAAAGCCATGCAAGCTCACTCGCTCACTCGCTTCGTTAAATTGCACGGGGGAGTGCATTTACCGCTCGCGCCTCCAAGCTGCTTTGGCTTTGGATGAGCACGCCGGTGGCGTTGGGTGTGAAACCTTTAAAACCATCAAGACAAAAAGAAAAAAAGCAAAAAAACAAAAAACAAATTGACAGACAACATCAAATCGAGCAACTGCAAAAAAACGTGAGAATGGGAGTTAACTATGACGATAGAAATGATTGAAGTCCAAGAGTTCAATGCGGGCACCAAGATCAAAGTGATTGGTGTGGGTGGCGGTGGCGGCAACGCCGTCGAGCACATGATCAAAAGCGGTGTGAGGGGGGTGGAATTCATTTGCGCCAACACCGATGCACAGGCATTGAAATTGAGCTCGGCCGATAAAATCATCCAGCTCGGCAGCACCGGCTTGGGTGCTGGCAGCAAGCCTGAGCGCGGTCGTGAAGCGGCCGAAGCGGCCGTCGAGGACATCCGCGCGACCTTGGAGGGCTGCAACATGCTCTTCATCACGGCGGGCCTCGGTGGCGGCACAGGCACGGGCGCAGCCCCCGTGGTGGCCCGCGTCGCTCGCGAGATGGGCATCTTGACCGTGGGCGTGGTCACCAAGCCCTTTGAGTGGGAGGGTGGAAGGCGCATGAGCCACGCCGAGGCGGGCTTGAATGAGCTTGAAGAAAACGTCGACTCCTTGATCATTGTGCTCAATGAGAAGTTGCTGCAAGTGTTTGGCGACGATGTCTCGCAAGATGCGGCTTTTGCGTTTGCCAACGATGTGCTGCGCAATTCGGTGGGCGGCATTGCCGAGATCATCAATGTGGAAGCCTTGGTGAACGTGGACTTTGAAGACGTGCGCACCGTCATGAGCGAGCAAGGCAAGGCGATGATGGGCACGGCCAGCGCCTGCGGCCCAGACCGCGCACGCATTGCGGCAGAGCAAGCGGTGGCGTGCCCACTCCTGGAGGGCATCGACATGAGTGGCGCCAAAGGCGTGCTGGTGTTGATCACGGCTGCCAAGGGCGCGTTGAAATTGTCTGAGTCGCGTGAGGCCATGAACACCATCCGTGCCTACGCGTCCAACGATGCCCATGTGATTTACGGCACCGCTTATGACGACGCATTGGGAGACGAAATCCGAGTGACCGTGGTGGCCACGGGCTTGTCGTCGCCTGGCAAACGCCAAGCGCAAAATCTGCAGGTCATCCGCACCGGTACCGACAACGCTCCCATGATGGTCTCGCCGCACTACACCCCGCACCCCATGCTCGCACAGCCGCCTGCCATCTTGCCCCATGCCTTCGCACCGATGCCGCCCGCTCACAGCGCGCCCAGCACCGTGCAAGACATGCCTGTGCCCACGTTTTTGGCGCCCAGTGCGCCTGAGCCCACCCAGGCGCCACGCGCTGAGGTGCAAGTGAGCGCGCCGTCCGCCAGCATGACGCCCAGCAACCCAACGCCTGCGAGCCAGCCCGCGGCCAGAACGCCTGTTCAGCCCAATTACACCGACATGGCGGTCCCCAGCGTTTGGCGCACCAACCGCGTTCAAGCCGCGGCCAAGGTGGATGCGTTGGCGTCGGGTGGCATGGATGACTTTGAAATCCCCGCTTTTTTAAGAAAACAAGCGGACTGATGACCTTGCCTGGCTCAGGCCTGAACGCCCTCATCGCCTGAGCGCATGGGGCGCGGGCCTCAGCCCGGCCCCAAGCGGCACTGGGGGGCAGTAAAATGGCGACTGTGTTAAAACAAAGAACCCTTCGTTCCATGACCCGCGCAGTGGGGGTCGGTCTTCACAGCGGTGAGCGTGTGGAGTTGGTCCTGCGCCCGGCACACCCCAACACCGGCATCGTGTTTCGGCGAATTGATTTGCCCCAACCGGTGGACATTGTCGTGAGCGCGTCCAGTGTGAGCGACACCCGACTGGCCTCGACCATCTCCAATGGCGATGTGAAGGTGCACACGATTGAGCATTTGATGTCGGCCCTCAGTGGCCTGGGCATCGATAATTTGTATGTGGACATCTCTGCCGAGGAGGTGCCGATCTTGGATGGCTCAGCGGCCTCCTTCGTGTTTTTGCTCCAGTCCGCGGGCATTGAGCTGCAAAACGCGCCCAAGAAAATACTGCGGGTTTTAAAAGAGGTGATTGTCCGCCAGGGCTCGGGTGCGAGTGAGAAATGGGCCAGTCTCACGCCTTACCATGGCTTTCGCTTGAGTTTTGAGATCGATTTTCAGCACCCCGCGGTGGACTCGACCGGACAGCGGGTGGTCTTTGACATGGAGTCGGGTCGCTACGCGCAAGACATTGCACGCGCCAGAACCTTTGGCTTTACCAAGGATGTGGAGATGATGCGCGCCAACGGCTTGGCGCTGGGGGGAGGCTTGGACAACGCCATCGTGATGGACGACTACCGCGTGCTCAATGCCGAGGGTTTGCGCTATGACGACGAGTTTGTCAAACACAAGATTCTTGACGCGATGGGGGACTTGTACATCTTGGGCAGTCCCTTGATGGCCTCATACAGTGCTTTTCGCTCAGGCCATGCCCTGAACAACGAGTTGCTGCGCGCCTTGCTGGCCAGCCCCGAGTCCTATGAGTGGGTGAGCTTTGAGGACGATAAAAAGGCCCCCAAAGGCTTGGCCGAACTCGCCAGTGCCTGGTGAGGCTTGGCGCTTGAGGCTGAAAGCTCAAGGCTTGAAACTGGCGTGTGCGGCGCTGGCCCTCTGCGGAGACCCATGGGGGGAGTGAAGTTCTGCGCGCGACCGAGCCCAGACACCAGGCGGTGTCTCAGCGACTGCGCCCTTGCTTGATGTGACCCGTGTTGCTCGCACTCAAGTGGTTGGCCAGTCCCGTGTGAGACTGCACCCAAGCCACTTGGGCGTGGGTGATGGCGAGTCCCAAGGCGTCGGCCGCATCCGTGCCGGGTAAGCGGTCCAAATTCAACAAGCGTTTGACCATTTCTTGCACCTGCGCTTTTTGTGCTTTGCCGTGGCCGGCGATGGATTTTTTCATCTGCAAGGCGGTGTATTCGGTCACGGGCAAGTCGTGATACACCAAGGCACTCAAGCACGCCCCGCGCGCTTGGCCCAGCAGCAGGCTGGACTTGGGGTTGTTGTTGACAAACACGATCTCGATGGCGCTGTGATCGACTCGGTACTGCTGCGCGACTTGGCTCACCCCATCAAAAATCGCTTTGATACGCTGGGGCAAATCCTGGGTGGGCAAGTGGGTGGTTTTGATGGTGCCACTTGCCACATAGCGCAGGCGTTGGGCCTGGGACTCAATCACCCCAAAGCCCGTGCATTGCAGCCCCGGATCAATCCCCAGGATCATCATGGCAGCACCGCTTGGCTGGCCCGCGCGGAGATTTGTTCCGCTCGGTTTTGCAGATAGGGCGAATTGGGCAGCTTTTCAAAATACTTGGGTCTGGGCAGCATCACCGCCAGTCTGGCCGCTTCACTCGCCGTGAGTTGAGAGGCTGGTTTTTTGAAATAGTGCAGGCTGGCCGCTTGCGCGCCAAACACCCCCTCACCCCATTCCACGTGATTGAGATAAATTTCAAGAATGCGTTTTTTGCTGAGCACGCACTCCAGTGCCAAGGTGATCAAGAGCTCTTGGCCTTTGCGAATCAAGTCACGCTCACCGTTCAAGAGCAGGTTTTTGGCCAGTTGCTGGGTAATGGTGGAGCCGCCAACGAGGTGCAGCGGAAGTGAGGCGGCAGACTTTTGCGCGTGCTCGAGCTGGGATTGGTTTTTTTGCCAAGCGCGTTCAATGGCCCCCCATTGAACCCCATCGTGGCGGGCAAACAAATCGTCTTCCGAGATGATCACCGCGCGTTTGAGGTGAACGGAGATCTTGTCATAGGGCACCCAGTGTTCTGACCAGGTCATGGGGCGCGCTTGGCTGGCCAGTCGAGCCATCTCGCTGCGCTCAAAACTGGTGGACTCCGGATCGACCCAACGCATCAAGACGATTTTGCTCAAAAAACACAACTCGAGCAAAAAGACCGCGCCAACTAGAATTTTCACCAAGCGCTTGAGCTCTAAGCCCAAACGGTGAAGCGGTGACTGGGGGGGCGTTCTCATTCGTCCACGTACTCTTTGCTCACCAAACCGTCTGGGGTGAAGTGAAACACACTGACAATGGCCAACTCATCGGCATCGCGGCGCACGCTGCTGGGGAATTCGCCATAGGGGGCGCCGCGGCGAACGATGGCCAAGGCGCGTTTGTCAAGCTCGCCCGAGCCCGAGCTTTGCAAGACCTCGCTTTGCACGACCTCGCCCGCGGCGTTGATGCTCATCATCATGGTGAGTGTGCCGTACAACTTGCGCCCAGCCACTTGCGGGAAAAAGCGCGTGCCGGTGGACTCAATCTTGCTCTTGACACTCACATAGTACTGGGCGTAGTTCACCTCTTTGGTCGAAGGCGAGAGGTAGCGGCGCTTGGGCCGGGCGTTTTGCTCTTGGATGCGCTCTTGGATTTGCCCCAACCATTTGAGCAAGGCTTGGCGTTTTTCTTCCTGGGCTTGGGTGGGGGTGCGCTCCCAAAAAGCGGGTGCGCGATCGAGTTGCTCGCGCAGGCTCGTGAGCAAAGCGCGCTCCTGCGCTTGCAAACGTTTGAGCTGCTCTTGGCTGGGGGCGTGATCGGTGCCCATGCGCATTTGTGGCACCCGTTCGGTCGGAGACGACGCGAGGGACTTGCTCAGCAAGTCCCCGCCGCCGAGCAAGGTGGTTTGCGCCAAGGCTTGAGCGCGCTCGTTGGACTCCATCTGCGCATGGGTGTTGACCAAAACGATTTGAATGGGCGCGCCCTTGACCACCCGGTCTTGGCTGGCCCAAAGCCCCAGGCCTGTGCACAGCATCAACACATGGGTGCCCATGGACAAGCCCAAAGCGGTCTTGAAGGGCACGTTCGGCCAGGGTCTGGCGACCCACGTGAAGCGT
>CAISQQ010000061.1 GCA_903887655.1 uncultured Burkholderiales bacterium | reverse complement strand
CCGCATAGTCGCTGAGGGCGTTGACTTGAAGAAAACCTAATCTGGAGAAAGGAGATTGATCAAAAACCCTGAAACCCATGTTTTGTTCAACCGTAAAGTTGCCCACACAGGCGTTTTGAAGAGGCTCCTCGGGCAAACTCCTCACACCCAAGCGGACGTTTTGGGCGCGTGTTGCTGTGTAGAACTCTCCATCAACCCAAACCTCACCAGAAGATCTAGGTCTTTGACCCGTGAGGGCTTGCAGCAATTCTTTTTGCCCATTTCCAGAAACTCCGGCAAGGCCTACAATTTCACCGGCGTGAACCCTCAATTGAAGCCCATCGACTGCACGCTCGCCCCTATCCCCCATTACCTTTAAATCACGGATTTCCAAGACAACTTGTTCCAAGGGAGACTGGATCTTTTGGGGCAAATCAAACACCCGCCGCGACTCACCCACCATCAAGTGAGCTAAATGCTCAGGCGTGGTCATACTCACAGACAAGGAGCCCTCGAGTTGACCATGCCTCAAAACGGTCACATCGTCCGCATATGCGAAAACCTCTCTGAACTTGTGGGTGATCATGATGATGGAGCAATTACCAGCATGGGCCCAATTTTTAAGAGAAAGCAAAACCTCATCAGCCTCCTGAGGAGTGAGCACAGAAGTAGGCTCATCCAAGATCAGCAAACTGGGGTTCAAGATCAGTTGCTTTAAGATTTCTAACTTTTGTTTTTCTCCTGCAGATAGTTGCTCTGGCGTACTGTTAAGAGGCAACTTAAAGGGAGTTCCTTGAATGAATTCCTCCAACTCTGCATGAATTTGATTCCAATCGATAACTGAGGGCACTTGACCTCGAGCAAGCAGTAAATTCTCGGCCACCGTCATTGCAGGAATAACCGTGAAGTGTTGAAACACCATACCGATGCCTTGGGCTCTGGCTTGAGCTGGTGAATCGATGTTGACTTCTCGGTCATTGATTAGGATCGAGCCGTTGTCGGGTTTTTGATAACCGATAACAGTCTTGACGAGTGTGCTTTTACCCGCTCCATTTTCACCAAGCAGAGCATGAACAGTTCCAGGCCTGACAGTCATGCTCACACCACTCAAAGCGGTGAATGCTCCAAAACGCTTGGTGAGATTGATTGTCTCTAACTTTAAAGCTCTCATGTGGTAATTTGCCCTACAGCTCAAAGTAGGGAAAGTGTATGAATCACTGCACTGGATGTGGATACGGCACCAAACACACCACCTTGCATCTGAATCATTTTCACCGCAGCATCGTGATTGCCCTGATCAGTGGCCCCCGTACAATCTTCAAGCATCACGCACTCAAAACCACGGTCATTTGCCTCTCGCATGGTTGTATGTACGCAGACATCGGTAGTGATACCCGTCAAAATTAAATTTCGAATGCCTTGTGTGCGCAAAATCAGCTCCAAGTCGGTTGCACAAAAGGAGCCTTTACCGGGCTTATCAATGATCAACTCATTAGGCAAAGGAGCCAATTCTGGAATGATCTCCCACCCCCTCTCACCCCTCACCAATATTCTTCCGCAAGGTCCAACATCGCCAATACCCGCACCAATCTGCTGTGATCTCCAGCGCTTATTGGGAGGTAAATCGGTGAGATCAGATCGATGCCCCTCACGTGTGTGAATCACAAATAATCCCTTTTCTCGCGCTTTTGAAAGTAAAGCCTTGATGGGTTCAATGGGCTTTCTAGTGAGGCTCAAGTCATAGCCCATCTTGTCAACATAGCCACCAAATCCACAAAAATCAGTTTGCATGTCAATAATGACCAAAGCAGTGTTCTTTAGCGTTAAATCCTGATCAAAAGGCCACAAGTAAGGAGTTGACTGTAGGGTTGGCATGTGAGGCTTCTCTTTCTTTTCTGTGTTTACTTGAATGCAGTAACAATCGCCTTAAGACATGAAAGGATTAATTTCTTCACCCGCATAACTTCGGGTGGGTGGCGCGAAGCCACAAGTCGTTCCATCTCTAACTACAATGCTTTCATCCCATGGCAGTTGATACGTCCCATTAACCATGTCTTTCATGAATGAGTATGGACAATCCTGCGCACCACCCTTCACAGCCACATATCCTCTATGATAGAGTTGATAAATATTGTTCTCCACGCCCCACAATGCGCGTGCTTCGCGAACTAAATCAGGTCTCAGTTCAGAGGTGATGATTTCATCCGCACGTCCTCCACCTTGGACCATCACGGTGCCGTCAAAATTACAGAACATACCCTCACCCATGGAGTCAAAGGTTCCGTCGCTGCCGCACATGCACACGCTTGCAGTGATCGCCAAGTTTTGAAAAGCGTTGGATTGATTGGTGATGGACCAAGCGTGTCGAATGGGAGCCGTATAACCCGCTGTTCTGATAATGATCTCTGCACCCTTGTAGCTCGCCTCACGTGCCATTTCGGGAAACATGCCGTCGTGACAAATGATCAATCCAAGCTTTGCTCCCTTGGGGCCGATGCAAACGGGAACCCCAAGGTTGCCTGGCTCCCAAGGCTCCACTGGAATCCAGGGGTGGAGCTTGCGGTAATACAGTTGAATTTGGCCTTGATCGTCAATGATCAGTCCGCTGTTGTAAGGGTTACCTTTGGGATTGAACTCCATAATAGAGAAACAACCCCAAATTTTATTTCGCACACATGCAGCTTTGAATGCAGCCACTTCTGCTCCGTCCAAGCTCACCATCAAGTCTTTGGCCGTATTCATGCTCAGTCCATGCAAAGAATATTCGGGAAACACCACCAAATCCATTGTGGACATGTTTCTCCTTGCTTTATCAACCATGTCGCAAATTACCTGGGTTTGTAATTTGAGTTGTACTGGCGTATCAACAACTGGCAACTTCAACTGCACCAAACCCAACACCAACCCTTGGGGAGATTTATTCAAACCACCTAATCCACTCATGATATTCTCACTCCTATTGTGTTTTACCGCGCCACACTCAACTCGCTTGGTGAACCCTTGATGGTTCGATTTGGCGCGCAAGTCAAAATCAAAATCAGCAAAGTCAACGCATAGGGAATTGCGTTGAAAAGGTTATACCCTTTGCTCACGCCCACTGATTGAAGAGCAGGACCAATGGCGCCTGCACCTCCAAAGACCAAAGCGGCATACAAGCAATTCATGGGATTCCATCTTGCATAAATGACCAGTGCAACAGCTATCAATCCTTGGCCACTGGAGAGTCCTTCGTTCCAACTACCTGG
>CAISQQ010000060.1 GCA_903887655.1 uncultured Burkholderiales bacterium | reverse complement strand
CATGCCAGTCCCGCTGGCAACGCCCTTGTCAGAACCCACCTGGCCAGTGGGCGCGCAGACGATCCCTTGGCCGCTCAGCAGTCCCAACTCGCGCAGCTTCAGGGACTGGCGGCGTCTTCCGCCCTCTATGAGCGTGCGGGGGTGAGATCGCCCAATCTGTGGGCAACTGGGGCAATGGGGTCCAATGCATCGAGTGGGGTCTCGGACGCGGGCGATGAGGAGGGCTTGCGCCCAATGCGCAGCGCTGAGGATGACCACAACCCCCGCGCCTTCTCGCCGCGTTCGAGCGATGGCTTGTTTTTAAAAGAGTTCAAGGCCGAGCGGCCAGAGCGCTTGGGATTACGTTCAAGCGCCTTGGAGAGTGCGTACTCGGTTTTGGAGGGCAGTGTGATCCCTGCTGTGTTGGGCCGCGATGTGAACTCGGACTTGCCTGGGGTCATCACGGCCACCGTCACCCAAACGGTCTACGACTCCTTGCACTCCCAACAGCCCTTGATTTGCAAGGGCGCCAAACTCATCGGTCGCTACAGCAACGAGATCAGGGGCGGGCAGTCCCGGCTGTTGTTCGCATTTGGTCGTTTGATCTTGAGAGACGGGCGAGCCTTCAATTTGCCGGGCTTTGATGGCTCCGATGAGATGGGGGCGGGCGGGGCTCGGGCCGATGTGGACAACCACTTCTTCAAACTCTACGGCACCTCCTTGGCCATTGGTGTGCTCACCGATCGGGTGAGCCAGCAAAACCTCTCACCCCAAGGGTTTTACACCCAGCCAAGTGCCACAGGTCAAATCTTGGTGCAAACGACCAAGGAGATTTTGCAGCGCAACCGAGATGGCGCGCCCACACTGAGTGTGGCCAACGGCACCCGCATCAACGTGGAAGTCCGCCGCGATTTGGTCTTCCCAGAAAAAGGACTGCCGTCGTGCGGTTGAGCGGCGCCACAGGGGCTGCACATCAAAGCTCGCTTGTGCTCGCGAGGCGGGCTCTTTGGGGGGCGTGCTGGATTTGGGGGGCCATGCCCTTGATCGCCCCCGGGCGAGAGTTGCCCCCATCTGGCCAGGCAGACTGGTTGGCGGCTTTCCATTTTAATTACACCATCTCGGGCTTGGGAGCGAACCCACCCACTCAGGCCTTTGATGACGGGGTGAGCATGTGGATTGAGTGGGCCGCGTCGAGAACGAGCCCTTTGATCTTGGCCAAGGGCGATAGCGCGCCCATTGGCTTCAAGCGCGAAGGGGACTATGTGCGCTTGAGTGGTGTTCATGAACAACTCGCTTTGCAAGCAGGTAAGGAGGTCTACCTCATCACCCAAAGGGCGCTGGAGCACGCAGCGCCCTCGCACATGGAACGCGGTGCCGATCTACTTCCCGCCGAGCGCTGGCGCCCTAGGTCTGGGCCTGGGCCAACCGCCGCGCCAACCACCGCGCCAACCACCTCTTGGCGAGAGCACTCTTACGCCATCCCGCTCACGGGCGACACCGTGCGCTTTGAAGGCCAAGACGAGGGTGCCGTTCTCTACCGCTATGGCATTGATTTTTTGCCCCACCAAAGCCAGTTGCAAGCCGCTGAGGCCAAGCGCGTGAGCGCATTTTTGAAGACCTTGCCCCGTGAGGCCCGGCCCGAGTTGTTGTGCACTCCGGCAGGCGAGGGCTTGGGGCTGTCGCCAGGATCAAGCCTTGGGCCGAGCAAACGCTTCACCCAGAGCCTGCCAGTGCAGCCAATGAAGCCAATGAAGCCAATGAAAGCGAAGATGCCCCCGCAATCAAGCCGCCTGACGGCTGCCGATCAGGACGACGTGACCGAGCTCACGGGGTCGAGCGAGGAAGCCGATCCGCTCGGGCCCTTGCCGCTCGACCACGCCCGAGAGCGGCGCTTGACGGTGCAACGCTGGCATTACTTGCTGGACTTGTTCAGCAAGGCGGGGTTGAAAGCGAGCACCCACAAGCTCCCAGGGGTCTGTCGTGACACCTGGGTGATGGAGTGGCGCGCGGTCTCCGCCACCCTGCTCACGGCGCGCTTGCCCCAGACTACTGAGACAGGATTGCCAAAGCTTGATGCGGGCGAGCAAGACGTTGGCAAACAGCGTGCACCTTCACCACAAAATTCGAACATAGCGCTCAATGCGCTCAATGCGCTCAAAACGCTAGACAAAGAGCCGCAGATGCGGGCCCAAGCTCTGGCGGGTGCGCCATCAGCAACGCGCGCCGACAGAGGTCTGGCCGGTGTTGAAGGTGTCGGGGGTGTCGGGGGTGTTGGGGGTGTGGGTGCTGTGGGTGGTGTGGGTGATGTGAGTGCTGAGGCAGCAGTCGATAGCCTTCGGCACCGCGTCTTGGTGGAGCACCGCATCCACCAAGGCGACTTGCTTCATCTGGCCTTGGAGACGCTCGCGACCTCGGTCGGGTGGACCTTTCTTTGGTACCCCGGGGTGAGTTGGCGCGCGATTGCCAACATCGATTTGACCCCCTATGGCGACCCCACGCAAGCGGTCATTGCGCTCGTCAAGGTCATGCGCCAAGAGGGCAAAGCCATTCAATTGCGGCTGTCTGCGAGCAACCGGGTGATGGAA
Organism: uncultured Burkholderiales bacterium; assembly: GCA_903887655.1. Lineage (GTDB taxonomy): Bacteria > Pseudomonadota > Gammaproteobacteria > Burkholderiales > Burkholderiaceae_C > Limnohabitans. The sequence continues at coordinate 2,298 of CAISQQ010000060.1, read as the reverse complement.
GTACTCTCCACGGAGGTGGGCCATGATTAGCAAATGGGGGTCGAGCGTCTTGAGCTTATTGCTGAGCTTTTTGCTGGGCGCTTGCGTGGAGCTCACGGGTGAGCAGCAAGTGGCTTCACGCACCGAGCAAGCCCAAGACTGGATGAAGCGCTTGAGTGAACAGGCAACGAGTGCTGATTTGATCCAAAACGACGCCCCCCGGGTGACGGGTGAGGAGGTGAAGCTTCGAGTGGCGGCGCTGCCCGCGGCCTTGCTCGCGCGCATGAGCTACCACACCGAGGGGAATCAAAGCTTTTTGCAAGTGCTCGAGAGCCTCTCGGCTTTGCTGAGCATGCCCTTGAGTGCCAATGACCTCGGTGTCACCCCCCTCTTGGCCAGCAGTGCGTTCAGCACCCCCTCTAACCCCATGGCACGTGCTTTGACGGGGCTGCCCACTGGCACGCAAGGTGCGACGAGTCCTGCGCTTTCAGGGGAGGCATTGGCGAGCGCGCCAATCATCTTGGACTACCAAGGCACGGTCAAAGGCTTGTTGGACGAGTTGGCGCGAAGGATCCATGGCGCTTGGCGCTTTAATGCGCTCACGCAAGGTGTGGAGTTCTTTTGTTATGACACCCGCGTGTTGTCGCTCTCGCTCCCGCCCGGGGTCAAGCGCATCAATGCCGCCATCTCCCTCAGCGGGGTCTCGGGCGGCGCCAATGCCGGTGGCTCAGCAGCAGGGGCGGGGTCGCTCTCGCAGTCAGCGGGGAATGTGGCGGTCTCGCAAAGCCTGAGCGTCAACCCCTGGGCCTCCATCATGCAAGGCATTCAAAGCCTGCTCAGCGAAGGCGCCAATGCCGCCGTTGCGCTCGCTGGCAATGCCAACCCCGTTGCCAGTGCTGCCAGTGCTGCGAGTGGTGCCAGTGGTGCCAGTGGTGCGAACGTTGCTGGCGGCTTGGTGCTGAGTGCGGCCTCCTCAAACGGTCTGGCCATTGCCAACCCAGAGCTGGGCCTCATCACCGTGACCGCCAGGCCCGCGCACTTGGCGCGCATTGCGCACTATATCGAGGCCATCAACGAGCGCTTTGCCCACAATGTGCTCATTGATGTGAAGATCTTCAGTGTGTCGCTCGACGCACAAAACTCCTTGGGACTGGGCTTGAATGTGCTCTACAAGCCCCTCACCGCTTTGGGCGCGAGTGTCTCCACGCCCACGCCCCTGCAAGCGGGCTCGGACACCCCTGGCATCATCACCTTGGCGCCTGCGAGTGCGAGCTCGCGCTGGAGTGGCTCAAGCGTGGTGGCCCAAGCCCTGAGCCAATTTGGCAAAGTCGCTCTGCAAAAACAAGGTCAGGTCCTCGCCGTCAATGGTCAACCCTCTCCCATCCAAGTGGCCAATGAAATCACCTATGTGACCTCGAGCACCACGACGAGCGCGCCCAATGTGGGCACCTCGGTCACTCAAAACACCGGCACCGTGGTGGTGGGGTTCACGGCCAATTTCTTGCCTTTGATTTTGGGGGACCACCGCATTTTGCTGTCTTACCAAATGCAGATCTCCGCCTTGGCCAGTCCCCTGACCCCCAACGCGCAAGGCATCCAAACCCCCAACATTGCGTCGCAGTCTTTGCAGCAACAAGCGTTTTTGAACGACGGCCAAGCCATTGTGCTGTTTGGCTTTGATGAGCAAAGCAGTGGCTTGAGCAAAGCCGTGGAGTGGGCGGGGGCGTCAAGCGCCAGCACCCAAGCTCGGCAAATGGTGGTGATCGTGGTGCAGGTCAACGCAGGGTTCAAGCATGCGTGACTCCCCATTGCATGGCGTCAAGGCGTGGCCCAAGCGCTTGGCGCGCGTTGGCTTTATCGGGGGGGCGCTTGCAGGCAGTGTTTTCTTGTGCCCCCCTGTCGTCGCTCAGAACGTTGAGGATCAAAAAGCAGTCCTCCAAGCCCAAATCGAGTTGCTGCACAAAGAAGCGGAGCTCCAAGCGGCTTGGCGTCAAGTCCGCGGCACGCCGACTTGGAGCTTGCCGCACATTGTCAGCATCGCCAGTTTAGAAGGACACTTCACCGCACGGCTCGATTGGGGCCAAGGCCTGCAGCGCAGCTGCGCGGTCGGCGACAAGCTGCAAGAGGACTTGAGCGTTGAGGACATCGGCCCTGACCACGTGCGGGTGGCCTGGCAGCAAGGCCGCGTGCGACGTGTTGTGTCGCTGAGTTTTTTGGGGGGGTCACTTGGCCAGGGACAGGCGAGCGGCGTTCTTGCTGGCCCAGGCCTTGGCGCAGGAACTGTGGCGCCGCCAGAAGCCGCTGCACCAGCGGTTCCTG
>CAISQQ010000059.1 GCA_903887655.1 uncultured Burkholderiales bacterium | reverse complement strand
GCAATTCGCAGGTACTAAGGGTGCAACATCTATTTGTAGCGCAGGCAACCAAGCTTGCCATGCACCATCAGAACCCAAACGCGCCCATGTACTCATTGAACTCATCTCCAAGCCTCACTTGATCCCCGTGGACAAAGAACAACTTCTACCCGCTCCCGCTTGGGGGTAAAGAATGGGGCTTGAAAGCGTGCCAGCGATCAAGGCGCGAGGAGTGCTCGTGGGGATCGATTAGGCAAGGTCTTGATCGTTGGGATCACCCTGCAGTAGCTTGGTGGCTTTTTGAGCGGCGCGACGCGCTTGAAAAAATTCTTGCAGCAAAGCGACACTCTCCGGCGCGCGCACCCCTTTGACCACCTGGGCGTGGTGGTTGAGTCTGGGATCCATAAAGACATCCATCACAGAACCGACTGCACCACTTTTGGGGTCTGACGCTGCAAACACCAGCTCAGAGAGTCTGGCGTTCAGTATGGCACCTGCGCACATCACACAGGGCTCGAGCGTGACATAAATACTGCAGCCCTCCAAGCGATAGTTACCCAAGTGCTCGCCGGCTTGACGAAGCGCCAAAATCTCGGCATGGGCACACGGGTCGTTCGAACTTAAGGGGGCATTGTGCGAGCGGGCGATCAACTCACCTTGGTGGAAAATCACGGCCCCCACAGGCACCTCCCCCGCGCGCGCTGCGGCCTGGGCTGATAAAAGCGCCTGCCCCATGCGGTCAAAATGCAGCCGCTCGAGCTCCAGGGGCTCTGACTGAGAGGAGTTCATGCCTTGGGTTTCGCCCTGGGGAGACCCAGGCGTTTCATCCACTGGGCCAAGCCTTGCATGGACTCATCGCCGTGGGCGTACTGACTGAGCATCTTGTCGTGGGCTTCCGGGCGGTGCTGATTGAGTTTGATCTTGAACTGACAATGCGTCACCTTCATCTTAAAGCCAATGATGGCGGCAAGCATTGTGGATTGATACGCCTCACTCAAGCCCTTCCACTGCGCCACATAGGACAACTCATGGTCGGCAATGAGCTGCTTTAAGAGTTGGTCCTTGGTCTGGGGTTCATCCAAAAACTCCACCTCGCCTTGGGCATGCAAGGTCACATAGTTCCAGGTGGGTACCCGCACCACGTCGGGGTAGACACTGGGGGACATGTAGGCCTGGGGCCCCATGAAAATCGCCAAGGCCTTGGGGTTGGCTTGCAAGGCTTGCACTTGGGGGTTGATGCGCGCAAAGTGACCCCACAGCACCCACTCCTCTTGGAGCTGAGGGAGCGCGCCAGTCTCGTGACTCGCCTCAAGTGCGCGAGCCTCGCACTTGAGCGGCAAATGCGAGACCTGAGGCCCCCCGGTCTCATCCACGCTCACCAACGTGCTCAATGGGTGCTCGGCCATCAAGGCGCGACCAAGCGCCGGGTCATGACCTTCAAAGAAGGTGGGCAAATAAATTGAATCGTGGGTCATGGGGTTTTAGGAAAAATTCTCCTTGCTCCTCACTGGAGAGTTTAATCGTGAATGCGCTCTTTTGGCAAAAGGTCTGCGCTCACCCCCCCAATCGGTCTTGCTCTTGCTCGCGCGCTTTTTCTTCACGCGCCAAGGCGCTTCCCGACAGGCCCAACAAGCCGCGCAAAATGACCCCGTGGCTGGTGATCACGCACCCGCTCAAGCGCCAGACCCACTGCACCCAGCGCGCAAGCCCCCATGTCAAGACCTCGATCATGGCGAGACGCCATTGACCAACGGGGCTGGCCCCAGCCCAGACCCCAAGGCGCCCAAGTGTTGAAACTTCGCTTTGGACTGCAAACTCGCTTCATGGCTGAGTTGACGCTGGGTTTCGGAGCGGGCGGACAATTCGCTCACAAACTCTCGGTAGCGTTGCCCCAAATGAAGACCTGCGGGAGTCAAGCTGGAGCGGTCAGGCCAAGTTGCAAGCGCCTCTCTCTCAAGTTCCAGCGACACGCGCGCAGGATGGGCTGGGCGTTGGATACAAACACCCCCCAGCGCAGCTCTCACGTCCTGGGTGAACTCGATCTTAGGGATGTGCAAATCATAAATTTCGCTGGACGCATGCAAAAACACCGCCTGACCCAGGCCCAACTGGACCAAGCGCTCCGCGCTCACGCGGTACTCCAACACCTCCTTGATGCTTTCTTGATCAGAGCGAGTTTGCAGCGTTCGCGAAGTCCCACACAAACCCAGGAATGAAAACTTGAACGCCTCGCTCACGCCCGCTTGGTGGGTGCGCTGCCACGCTTGACGCTGTCCCAAGGTGCGACTCCAGGCCTCGGCCGAAGCACGATCGGCGGGTTTGAAAAACAGTTTGTTGTAGGTGTTGCCCATCAAGGTGCCCAAAAATGAGGGTCCCAACTCCTCCATACTCGACTGCTCTTGAAAGCCCACCCCCAGACTCATGTGGGCACTGCGGGACTGTTGAAATGGCGTACTCAGGATGGAGGCATTGGCATAACTGGCCACCTCATCGAGCCAGACCAAGCAAGGCACCTGTGCGCGTTGGTCTAGTGGCAACGCTTGCAAGCGAGCAATCGCCGTGCGCAAGTCGCCCATCACCATTTTGCCGAAATTTTGCGCCGACACTTGTCTCCCCATGGTGGGCAAGGCGCAGTAGATGAGTTTGCCCGCTTGGAGGTCTTCAAAAAGCTGCACATCCGGGGCATAAGACTGCGTGACTTCACCGCATTGGGATGAGCCAAAAACAAAGAGTCGACCAGCCACCCCGCCAAAAAGCTCTCTCATTTTTTTGGCGTCCAAGTGGCTGGCCGAGCCCTGGGCGGCGGCACTCTTACAAGTCTCAATGAAGAGCTTGAAAGACGCCAAGCGCGGGTCATCCAGCGGGGCAGCGGCATGCAACGGGGTGCTGAGCTGGGTGTTGAGGTGGGCATTGACCCGGTGATCGAGCTCGCGCAATGCCCTCGGGTGGGTGAGCAAGATGGCCAAGTCCATGCAGTTATAGGCCAGCCCCAAGGCTTTGAGCGCACCCAAAATGCAAATGAGACCTTGGTTGGCGGCTTGCTTGTAATAGTCTGCCCCAGCACTCAAGCCCGCAGCGGGCAAGGTGGACAAAATTCGAGAGGCCACTTCCTCAGGCTCACCCTGCAAGACAAAATTGTAGGTATTGGACAGCGCCGGCTGGGCAGGGTTGATGATTCTCACATCGCTCTCGCGACCGAGCCACTTGGCCATGTGAAAAAACACCTCCATGTTCAGCGGATCGAGTTTGCCATCCACCCACAGCACCCCACCGCCTTTGGACATTTGTTGCATCATCAAGGCGATGGCGCTCACGGTCTTGCCCACCCCAGTCATGCCGGCGGCTAAAAAATGCCTCATCATGCTTTGGCTCGAGATCCTCACGGGTGCCCCAGAATCAGCGCAGTACCCCATCAAATACCCCTCGGCCAAGGACTCGCGCCCAATGGGCTTGGCGCTCACGATGCCCAGTGTGGTGTTGAGCACCGAGGGCCAGCACAGCCGCTTGAGACCGGCCCGAGCGCCCAAAGCACCCCCCCACAATGCACACATTGCCCCAGCCCAATGGGCGGGCTCTCCACACCCCAGTGCACTCCAAGTGGGTGCGCTCGACACCACCGCTGCACTCCCCAGCAAAGCCGCCCATGCCTGTTGGGGACGGGCTGAGTCCCAGCTGTTGCCCTCTAGCCTTGGAGCAAGCCCCAGGGCTCGCTCGAGCCCCTCTTGTACGAACCAAGACCACAGGCGCGCGCGGTGCTCAGCGCTGGCTTTTACGTCTGCAGGCCTGAGCGCACAGGGCCCCCAGCCATTGGGGCCATTCAACCAGCCAGGCTGCGAGAACGCGCTCAAGCGCTGGGTCAAGTCGCTCACTTTGTAGACCATCGCTCGCCTTTTTGCATGGAATCTGCCTTTGAATGCCCTGGTAGAGGTCATGCTACCTTTATAAGAGACGAGCCGATCCAGGCAAAAACAACGCTCCAGCGCGTTTTTTGGCAACCCCGATGGACCTGACACTCATTAAATAAATAAGTTTTACTAGGGTAATCACGGCTAAAAAGAAGCTGTATCAAGCGCTAAAGTCTAACTTTACAGTTATAAATGATAAGTACTTAAAGCCCATGTCCGAGACCGCCCCACACCCCACCCACGCCGCCAAAACCACCATTTACCAGTTCACGGTCTCCTTTGGCGACTGCGACCCCGCTGGCATCGTGTTTTATCCCAATTTTTCACGCTGGATGGATGCGTCGTCTGAGAATTTTTTCCGCACCTGTGGCTTACCGCCCTGGCGTGAGATGGCCAAAACCCGAGGATTGGTGGGCACGCCATTGCTCGAGATTCACACCAAGTTTCACCAGAGTGCGACCTATGGACAGACCCTTCAAATTCACACCCATGTGCAGGAGTGGCGTCGCCGGGTATTTATCCAAAACCACCGTGTCATGCGAGGCGAGGACTTGTTGTGTGAGGGCACGGAGACGCGGATTTTTTGCATCAAAGATCCCCAAAACCCCGATCGCATCAAATCCATTGAAGTGCCCGAGGATATTTTGGCCATGTGTCGATAAACACAATGCCCCCGATGGACGAGCAAGACCGCATGAAAGCGTCGCAGCATGTGCCCAATTGGCCGCCTGAGCGTGTGGCAACACCCATGACCCGCGCCATGGCGTCAACGCATTTGACCACCGCTCAAGAAGGAGCCCATGCACCCACGCCCAACGACGTGAACCTGGAGATGGGCTCGCTCAAGGGCTTGTTGGGATTTCAGTTGCGGCAAGCCTCGTTTCTCTTTTCGCATCTCTACCAAGAGCACTTGAACAGTCTGGGTCTGAGCCCCTTGGAATTCTCGATTTTGGAGGTGGTGCAAATGAATACTGGGGTGACAGCCCAGCAAATTTGCAACGAGCTTCACCTGCGCGCACCCAATGCCGTCAAGCTCATCCAAGCCTTGAATGAGCAAGACCTGATCAAGCGCCAACCCCATCCCTATGACCGACGTGCCTTTGGCATTGAGCTCACAAGCAAAGGTCGTCAACTCACCACTCAGGCGCTAGAGCACTTGAGTCAGCTGGAAAAAATAGGCCTCAAAGGGTTGAGTGAGCGACAAAAAACGGCCTTGCTCAGGCAACTCGATCGCATCAACAGCAAGTCCATGGGGGCCTTGCCCAAGAGCAAAGCTGTGGCTCGCAGCGACAGCGCACTCTGAACGCTCTCAACGATGGTGCCAAGCACCGCGTTTACCCATGGGTCGCATGCTGATGTTGTCAAATACCTTTTGTTGCTCCTCACTCAACTGCGGATACAAAGCTTTCACCGCCTCCAAGTGCTGGTGCATTTTGGCCGTCATCTGGGCATGATGGGCCTCGTGCTGAGCGAGCATTTTTTCCAACCGCTCTGGGGCTTTGAGTTGTCTCATCTCTTGCCACTGCTCTGGGGTCATGGGAGTCTGCTCTGGCTTGCCAGCGGGACGCGTGGCCGCGACAAATTGACTCCATGCGCCTTCTTGAGCGGGCGTGATCTCGAGGCGTTTTTTCATCTGCGCCATGTGGGCATCAAAACGCTCGACGTGCTGCTGCCACATGCGCTCCATTCGGGCTGGATTCATGGGGCCAGGATGCATGTCATGCATGCCATGCATGTCTCGCATCTCGTGCATCCCCATGCCTGGCTCACCCACACCCCCCCTATTGGGGGCGGGTTGCGCATGGCCCGCGAGGGCTTGAAATACCCCGAAGACCAGCACGAAAGCAGGCACAACCCAATGGTGCCCAAGGCCAACAGATAGATTGGGTTTGAAAAATAAAGCATTGTTCATCACAAGTCCTTTTTAGTTTGAATGTGTCATTGACTTTATAGCGGGTTCGTGACGGGCATAGTGCCCAAGCGTGAAGCGCAGGTAAAGAACGTTAAAGGCCCGCCTACAAAACATCACACCCCTGGGCCAAAGACTGTCAGATTCTGGCAGTTTAACCACGCCCAGCAAATGAGCCTTGACCCTTATTTTTTAAGACCCCAACGCACCCAAGGATGTGGCTCATGGCCGTGATTGTTGGGGCATCTCCTTGACGACCAAATGGGCCTTTATGGATGATAACGCCAATGGCTTGACCAAACAATCCATTTTAAAATCTCGGGCATCCCACCGATTTTTGATTACCAACGCTGCCCTCCCACTCCATACGGGGGTGCGTGGTGATCGCCCAGATTGACCACCCTCATAAAAAATTTTCCACCATGACTCTTACCCACATTCAAAACGCCACTGTGATCACCATGGACCCCGTGCTTGGTGACTTGACACACGCCGACCTCTTGATTGAGGGCAGCGTCATCAAGGCCATTGGCCCCAAGCTCTCAGCACCCGGGGCGCAAACGATCGATGCCAGTGGCATGATCGTCACGCCTGGATTTGTCAATGCGCACATGCACACTTGGCAAACAGCACTTCGAGGCGTGTCCAGCAACTGGACCATCTTGGAATACTTTGCCAATGTGCACGCTGGCTTGGCCACCAACTACAAGCCTCAAGACCTCTACATCGCCACCTTGATGGGGGCATTGAACCAAATCAATTGCGGCACGACCACCTTGGGCGACTGGTGTCACAACAACCCAACGCCCGAGCACACCGATCAAGCCATTGAAGGCCTTTTGGACTCAGGCATTCGCGGCGTGTTTTTCCACGGCTCACCCAAACCCGACCCCAAACCAGGTCAAAAACACTTTAGCGAAATACCCCACCCCAGATCTGAAGTCGAGCGGCTCATCAAGAGCCGTTTTGCCAATCCCCAGGCCTTGGTGACTTTGGGCCTGGCCATCTTGGGGCCACACTACTCGACCTATGAGGTGGCCGTGCAAGACTTTGAATTGGCCCGTGAGTTCTCCTTAATTGCCAGCATGCACTGCGCGGGCGCGGCGGCCAAGACGCCAGACGGCTGGATGCGCCTGGCCCAAGACGGTCTCTTGGGCAACAACAACAACATCGTGCACGGTAACAATTTGAGTGACGAAGAGCTGCGCATGATGGTTGAGTTGGGTGTGAGTTTTTCGCTCACCCCTGAGAGCGAAATGACTCAAGGTCATGGCATGCCCATCACAGGACGGCTGTTGGCACTCAACAGTGCCCCTTCATTGGGGGTGGACCTGGAGTCCGGATATTCGGGTGAGATGTTCACCGTGGCGAGACTCGCGCTTGCTGCACAACGGGCACTGGACAATGCCCAATCCAAGGCACAGCACCAAAAACTCCCCGACACCTCAACCATCACTTGCCGCCAAGCCCTGGAGTGGATCACGATACGAGGCGCGCAGGCTTTGAAACTGGATGACCGAGTGGGCTCTTTGCGCGTTGGCAAACAAGCCGATCTGGTCATGATTGATGCACGAGCCTTGAACATGCACCCCGTCCATGACCCGGTGAGCACCGTGATCATGCAAACCAGCTTGGCCAACATTGATACCGTCATGATCGCGGGAGAGATCAAAAAACAAGGCGGGCAATTGCACCACCCCAAGCTCATGGAGGGCATGCAGTCACTCAAAGCGTCAGGGGATCGACTCATGGCGGAGTTGCGACACCCCGCCAGCCATTGATCAAAAGGGTGCAAGAAAGGTGTTTTTTTCGCCTACTCTTGGTGCGATTGCGCTTTAAAGTGGGTCGCCGGGGTGAATAAGCGTTTTTGAACAAGGTTATTGGTTGAAGTTGACACAATTTTTGCTTACAGTGATCATAAAAATAGATATAAGCGGAGACAAGTCATGCGTGATTTAGACAAGCCCTTGGTGGCGGTGAGTCAAATTGAGGCTCGATATGCTCTGCAACCCATGGGCAGAGACTTGGAATTGCTTCAACTCATGGGAGACGAGCTGCCGCACTTGGCGGAAAAGTTTTGTGGCGAATACAGCCATGAATCGCCTTCCATGCAGCACCACCTTTTTAAACAAGGCTCGAAATTCATCCTTCAAGTCTTGGCTCATCGCGAGCATCGACATCATGACATCAGCATTTACTTGAACTTGAGTGAGTCGGCTTTTTTGGTCCAATCCTCGGATAAAAACTACGCCTTGATCACGGCCAAAAGTGTGGGACTGTTGTTGGAGAAAATACTCTTTTCAAACGACAAAGACGTCCAAACTGATGCCCCCGTGCCACGCATTGAACTCGCTTGAGTCAGACGTTCTCGTTTACCCTGAGTTGGGCTGGTTTTGTCAGACTCAAGCCTGTCTGAATCAGCCTCGCGCCAGCAGCTCACAGCCTAGAGACTCTCAGACTTGGTGGGGCTCACCAGGTTAGACCAGCAAGCACTGAACCAGCACCCTTTCAACGTGTCGACCACCAACAGTGGCACCTTTTCACCTTTTTACCTTTTCACCATTGGCTGCAACAGGCGTCATCGGCTTACCAATGACTCAAAATGTGAGAGGATCGTAGTGGCCTTTACTGGTGTAAGCTCACACTTGGAACTGTTCACTCCTTGGAGCCAACTGCTGGGTCGATGACCCACCTTCATCGGGGGCCTCATCGGCCCCCTTTGGTGGGGCATCCAAGGGATGAACATCACCACCCCCCCACAGTTCAACTTGAGAGTCCCATGACTGAGCGCATCATCCTCACCCACTCCCCCATTCCTGCACAGGAGCGCAAGCCTCCAAGTCAGCGGTCCATGAGCAAGCGACAACTACTTCAGACCTGGGTAGGTGCGGGTTTTTGCAGTTTGACTGGATTCGTGGGCACGAGCACCGACACGATGGCTCAAACGCAAGACAACGCCTATCCCAGCAAACCGATTCGATTCATTGTCCCCTTTGCAGTGGGGGGCTCAGGAGATTTGATCGCTCGGGTGGTGTCCGATAAATTGTCAGCCCGCCTCAACCAAGCCGTTGTCATTGACAACAAGGGCGGCAATGGCTCCATTTTGGGCACCGACGTCGCCTCCAAAGCACCAGCAGACGGCTACACCTTGGTGCTCTCCAACGGAGCGGCCATCACCGTGGGGCCTTTGATGGGTCAAACGATGGGCTACAAGCCCCTGGAAGATCTGGTCCACATTGCTTTGTTGGGCACCTTCACCAACGCCTTGATTGTGCGCCAGGATCACCCTGCCAAAAACTTGGCTGATTTCATTGGCATGGCACGCGAGCACCCTGGCCGGCTGAGCTACTCCTCTGCAGGGGTCGGCTCAGCTGGCTTTCTGACCGGAGAGCTGCTCAAACACTTGCTTAAAATTGACATGGTGCACATCCCCTACAAAGGCACGGGCCCAGCGATGACGGACCTCTTGGGCGGCCAGATCGACGCCATGTTCAATGCCTTGATTGCGGCGACCCCTTACATCAAAGCGGGCAAAGTCAGGGCCCTGGCGGTCACCGCATCTGAGCGTTTGTCTGACCACCCGGAGATCCCGACCCTCAATGAGAGTGTGCCCGGTGCTGTCGGTGACGCCTGGTTTGGAATTTCTGCACCCGCCAAGACACCCGCTGCGATCGTGGAGCGGCTTCGACAAGAGGTGGGTAAAACGCTCGAGCAAAGCGATTTAAAAAACAAACTCATGGAGATGGGGCTTACCCCGAAGTTTTTGGGGCCCAAAGACTTCTATCAATTTATTGTCAATGAAAATAAAAAATGGTCTGGCGTCATCAAAGCGGACAATTTGAGTGCGAATTGATCAGCGGGTCGTGTTGGCTTTTAGTCGCTGATCAATCGCGCTTAATTGCCAGCTTCAAAGAGGATGAAAGGTGGGGCGTTCTTTACGCATACCCAGCCCGCGAAGGCTGTACTCACGTCAAGGCCATCGACTCTCGAAGCCCAGTGATCATGGACGTCTCCAACAAATACGCCATGGCCCTCTTTGGGTCTTGACTCACCGCTTGCAGGTTTTTTAAAGTTTCTTGGCGTTTATTGCCGTCCTTTTCTTGCATGCGCGCACGGTTCTTGGCAGACTGCTCGATGACATGTTTGATGGCAATGGGGCGACGTTGCCTTTCATACAAAGCCAGCAGCTCGGCGGATTCGCCTTGAATCACGCGAGAGAGTTTGTCGGCCAGGTTGAATGCATCGTGAACACCACCATTCATTCCCATTCCGCCACTTGGCGAGTTGATGTGGGCCGAGTCACCCGCCAAGATCAGCCGCTCGTGCACATAATGCCGAACCACCCGCTGATGGATGCGGTAGGGCCGAACTTGCAAGAGATGGGCCGCTTCACAGTGCGGTGATATCAGCTGGAGTTTGGCCCGAATCGAAGCCTCTTGGATGGCCTCATCGATGGACTCATCAGCACCGGGATACAAACTCACTCGCCACAAATGCTGAAGACGCAAGAGGCTGAAGGTTCCCTGCGGGCTCCAACAGTAATTGATAAAGGACAAATTGGGCAAGTGATCTTGAAACTGAAAGTCGGTGGCCACCAAGATCGTGGTCTCAGGAAAAGTCTGACCCTCGAAGTCCAAATCCATGCCTTTTCTCACGACACTTTTGGCGCCATCACAGCCGACCAAATACTCACAAGACCAGGTCTCCTTTGAACCAGCTCGGTCTTGAGTTTGCACATCAACCCGATCAGGTGCTTGTACAAAGCCCTCGACCCTGACACCCATGCAAATCGTCACGCTTGGCAAGTGCTCTTCGATGTAGGCCTTTAAAAATTCACTCAATCTCCACTGCTCACACTGCAATCGATAGGGATGAGCCGTGTGGGGCTTCAACACGGAGAGATCAAACTCAGCAAACTCATGGGCGGGGTGATTGCGCACTTGCCACGTTGGTGCGATGAGACCGGCCTCAATCAAGCGCGGCGTGATACCTTGCTCGTCAAAGAGCTCCAGGGTGGGCGGGTGAAACGTGGACGCGCGCAGATCTTTTTCAATATGGTCTTGCGCTTCAAGCACAACCACTCTCACCCCCTTGAGCCCCAAACGCATCGCCAGTGTCAAGCCAACAGGCCCCGCTCCCACCACCACCACTTCGGTTAGATTCACACACATCTCCAAAAAAATGAACGCATCACAGGCTTGCCAATCTGTGAAGCCAATGGGGGGATCTCACCCAACTGAGCAAATCCTGACAACCTGGGTCAACAAGCCGACAACTCCACCACACCGTGGCGAGCATACAAGAGATGACGGGCATGCGGTTTTGCAATTGATTGGCCTGGGTCAATGCAGCCAAGGTGGGCATGCCCGTGCCCAACATGGCAATGACTTGCGCATCGGACCGATACAGCTGTTCAAGTGGCCTGCTGGCCTGATCGCGAGCGAGGCTATAAATCGGGTGAAACGCCTGAGGCTGGGCGTCATCGAAAACACGTTGTACCTCAACCACTTTGAAGCCGTGATCGCACCAATACTGCACACTTTGCGCAGTCAAGGCGCTGGGGTAAGGCGAGACGAGCGCAATACGGTGAGCCCCCAAACTCTTGAATGCTTCAACCATGGCCAGGCCAGAAGTGGTGATCGGCAGCTTGAGTCGAGCACTCAGCTTGTGAACAATGTTTTGCTCAGATTCACGTCCTGCCAGGTAGGAACTGCCCGTACACGCAATGCTCAGCGCTTGAATGGGCGCATTGCCAAATTGAGCAGCGTGCTGCTCCAAATGTGCGAAGTAATCCACCAGTCGCTCTTCAATGCTGGGCTTGGCGCTGGTCATGCGAGCATTCAGCGCCGCATAACCAGGGGGCAACATGGCCCAAAACTCAGGCTCCACCGTGGTATTGGCTTGGGGTGTCAACACCCCCAACAAGCCTTGTGATCCGTAGGCCAACATCGCACACCCTATCATCAAAACCACGATTCTAATGGAGCACCTGTCCTTGGGTTTTTCCTCTTGACACCAGAGGACCCCACTTCATAATGGTCAGTCAGAAAAGGTTGTTGTCTTTGATCATTGGCCTTTGGCTTTCGTTGCCAAGCTTTTAATGGCTCATAAGACCGCTGACAACAGGCCTCACCCCCTCCCAAAGAGCTGCGTCGCACCCTTTGGGGAACGCCCCCATTCCATTGATTTCAGCCTGACTTCTTGCCTCGTATGAACACCTTACATCTCCCAACCTGCACCTCCATGAGCCTTTCCTTGGCCCGAGCATTGACGCTGTGCGCCGCCCTAGGGAGCGCAGTCGGCGGCATTCACGCCCAAGACAAATCCAACAGCGCCCTGAGTGGCAATGCTGCCGTCAATACCTATCCCAACAAACCCATCCGGCTCGTGGTGCCCTTCATCCCAGGCTCCTTGGTGGATGTGTTTGGTCGCGCCATTGCAGAGGAGATGCAAAACACCTGGAAGCAGTCGGTGATCATTGACAACAAAGCAGGTGCCAGCACTTTGCTCGGTGCTCGTGTGGTTGCGAGCGCTGCCCCAGATGGCTACACGCTCTTCATGCCCACGGTCACCACCTTCAGCATGGCTCCCCAACTGATCTCCAAGCCCGGCATTGACCCGTCCAAAGAGCTCACGTTGATTGCCAAACTGGCGGTGACGAATTTATACCTGACCGTGCATCCGTCGTTCCCGGCTCGAAGCGTGAAGGAATGGATTGAGGTGGTGAAGAAAAATCCTGGCAAGTACAGCTACGGCTCATCTGGCAATGGTTCGCCCCAACATATTTTCATGGAAATTCTCAAACACCAGTTGAATTTGGACATCGTCCACGTCCCCTACAAGGGCAGCAACAGCGGTATGCTCGACTTCTTATCGGGCAAGGTGGAGATGGCGTTCGTGGATGGCAGCTTGATTGGACCCAACGCCAAATCTGGCGCCTTGATTGCATTGGGCTCGTCCATGACCAAAAGATCCTTGTTGCTGCCCACTGTGCCCTCGATTGCCGAATCGGTCCCGGGCTACGATTGGTCGGGGTGGCTTGGGTTTGCGGGGCCGGCCAATATGCCCCCTCAAGTGGTGGAGACCTTGTCCGATTTCCTCAAACATTACCAATCCACGCCGGCCTATGCGGCCCTGTTAGAAAAAGGGGGCATAGAACCCGCTGAATACATCAAACCCTCCGATATGGCGGAGTTTGTGAAAAACGAAAATAAGCGTTGGGCACCCGCCATCAAAGCCTCTGGAGCCACGGTGGATTAAAGCCTGGTGGCACAAAGTTCAATCCCGATTGAATACCCAGCCGCCGCACCCTTTTCCCTATAATTGATGAGGCCCTTCAAGAGGGTGCACTTGAGCCACATGAGCCGCCCATCACCCCTTGCCTTTCAACTCAAAAGACCCCCGTATGGACACACCCATCAGAAGAATCGTCACTGGCCACAATGCCCAAGGCATGGCTGTCGTGGAAATGGACTCCCCCGCGCCCAACCGACAAGTCCGCAGTGCGACCGGTTTGGTGAGCACCTTGGTTTGGGTGACGGACGAAACCCCAGCCAAAATGGACTTGAAAATTGACCGGGCTGATCGCACGATGGGTGTGCCCCCACCTGCCAATGGCTCCGTGCTTCGGGTGGTGGATTTCCCGCCTGTGGTGGCTGAGAACACGGCAGTCTCACAGGCCGATGTGTTGAAAGAAATGGGGGTGAGCGATAGCTCAGGCCAACCGGCCAGACACGCTTACATGCACCGCACCGCCAGCGTAGACTACGCGATCGTGATGTCTGGGGAGATCGACATGCTCATGGACGAGGGTGAAGTTCACCTGAAAACCGGAGATATTGTCGTTCAACAAGGCACCAACCATGCCTGGGTCAACAACTCTCAGGCCATGTGTCGCATCGCCTTTGTGCTGATCGACGGCATCGACCCCTTGAAAAATAAAGGAGCATGAGATGAAATTTGGCGTATTTGACCACTTGGACCGAGGCCAAGTCAATTTGACCGATCATTTTGAAAATCGATTGAAACTGGCAGAAATTTACGATGTGCACGACTTCCATGCGTACCACATCGCTGAGCACCATGGCACTCCCCTAGGAATGGCATGCTCGCCCAGTGTTTTTTTGGCCGCCGTGGCACAACGAACCAAGAAACTGCGCTTTGGCCCATTGGTCTACACCTTGAGCATCACCCACCCCATTCGAATCATTGAAGAGGTCTGCATGCTCGATCAAATGAGTGGAGGCCGCTTGGAGCTCGGTATTGGGCGCGGCAGCTCACCTTATGAAATGGGCTACTTTGGGGTGAACGCAGAAAACTCAGGCAAACTCTACATCGAGTCTTTTGACGTCGTGATGATGGGTTTAAAAAACAAAATGATCAACTTTGAAGGTGAGCATTTTCACTTCAAGGATGTACCCATTGAACTCGATTGCATTCAAAAACCTACGCCTCCCATTTGGTACGGCATGTCCCAGCCCCAAGCCGTGCCATGGGCGGCACAAAACCAAGTCAACATCGTGTGCAATGGCCCTGGCACACCAGTGAAAGCCATCACCGATCGTTACCGCGAGGTTTGGAGCGACACCTTTTCGCAGGACTCGGGTCACAGCGAGCCTTTGATGGGATTGGGACGACACATTGTGATCGCTCCCACCCACGCTCAGGCTTACCAATTGGCCAAGAAAGGCTTTGATGCTTGGTATAAGAGCTTGCAGCATTTGTGGCGTGCCAACGGCAACCCCATGACCAAGTACTCCATTCCTGAAGACTTTGACGCCGCTTACCGAGGTGGCATGGTCCTGCTGGGCACAGCCCAGGACGTGGCTGAGCAACTCTCGGGTGAAATCGACAAGTCAGGGGCGAACTACATCCTCACTCGATTTGCTTTCGGGGACTTGAGCTTTGATGAATCAAAATACTCGCTCGAGAGTTTCGCACACGAAGTCATGCCTCTTTTTTCGAGCAGCGAAGTGAGCGCTTGACCCAGCGTTGAAATAAAGAAGGATGGGGGATTGAACGCCATCGTGTTTCTTCACGATCCCTCGATCCCTGCAACCCCAAAAAAAAACCCGCACGCTTCAACTGTTTTGTTGAAACCACTTTTTGAGCTGGGTAAAGTTCACCAACCCATTCATCTGGGTCGTTTGGCCTGAAGCGTTCACCAACATCGTGAAAGGCGTCTCGCCCACCCATTTGGGGTCCACTTCGTAGCGCATCAATTCATCAAAGGGTGTGATCAATTTGTAGTTCACGGCCTGCGCCAAATGGGCTTTGGACAACAATTGGGTCATGATGCCAGTCGATACATCATCGACTTGAACAAACACCACTTTGTAGTCCCGGTTGTCCTTGACAAAACGTCCCCATTGCGGCATCTCCGTCAAACACGGGCCACAAGTCACCCCCCAAAAGTGAACCACCAAGGGTTTGTTGGTGTGTTTGCGGGCCTCCAAACTCGTCTCGCTGCTCACGGGGTCTCGAGCCTGGGTTTGAAGAAGCCCCTTCCACTGGCCGCTGGCGTAGGGCAAGATGGACACGATCGGTGCTGTTGGTGCTGTAGGTGCTGGCGGCTTTTTGGACGACTCAGCCGTGGTGTGGTTGCCCAGCGGGTCTGTTGCTTGCGACCAGGACGGTGTCAGCACCGATATCCAAAGGATCAGACTGGGGATTTTCAGCACGGTTTTTTTCCTTGGTTGGCAGGTCTGGGCATGAGGGTCTTGAAGCATCGATTCGAGAGCAGCAGACTCTCGATTTTAAGCGGTGCAGCTCTCATGATGCGCGCCAGACATGGACGATGTGCATCCATTGCTGACGGCGAGCATTGAACCCATCAGCGCCCGAGTTCCTCACCCCCAGCAACCATCCCCGTTTTTGGAGAAGACGGCGTGGGTTGAACGGCCCTAGCCATCCACCGCCCGGGTGGACACCATCGAATCGCGCGCCTCCCAAGGCTTGAACCAT
>CAISQQ010000058.1 GCA_903887655.1 uncultured Burkholderiales bacterium | reverse complement strand
TGGAAGCGGTGGCTCCAGCCTGTTCGGTGATTCGCCCCAAGGGCAGGGAGGAAGCTTGGGGTGTTGGGTGTCTGGCAAAGAACCCGTCAGCATCTGGTGGGTCATCAAGGATCGATGCCAAAGGCCAAGAAAACATTGCCTGGGATGATGCCCGAGTGGTGGGAGTAGCCCGAGTTGGTGAAGACCATGGGGCCAGCCACGGCGACACCCCCATCGCTCATCGAGCCGCCATTGGCCTTGACCCCATTGACGGTATTGAAAGATTGGGCGGTGTCATAGCTCCAGACAATGGCGCCGGTTTTGGCCGAATAGGCTCTGAGCGTGCCGTCAATCGCTCCTGAAAACACCAAGCCTGGTGAGCTCGTGACCGCTGAGGTTTGCACTTGTCCGCAAGGGCGTTTGTTACCACACCCTGGGTGGGGTGTTTTCCATTGGAGTTGACCGCTTTGCCGACTCAAGGCCACCAAGCCACCGCCTGAGTTGGGGTCGAGCGCATTGTTGACTCGCTTGGCATCCGACAAGGCGGCATAAATGTGCGTGTCGTCAACAGCAGAGCCAAACATGATACCCCCCGACGTGCCCCCCGGGCCCACGCGTTGCTCCCACACGATTCGGCCTTCTTGCTCGGGGTCGAGGGCATAAATCACCCCCGATTTTTGGCTGGCGATCAGCATGTCCTTGCCCGCGGTCGAGATCAAGATGGGCGGGGCTGCGAAATCATAGTCCGGTGCATCCAGTCTTGCACAATTACTGTGGTCTTTGGCGCTCTCAGGACAACTGCCATTCCACATGTCGTTGGGGGTGAGTTGTTTCGACCAGGCAATGGCGCCGCTGGCGAGCTCGATGGCCACGATGGAGTCCGATCGGCTCGCGTTGGGGGAGGTGTAGGCGTTGCCGGTGCCGATGTAGAGCATTTGGCGTTGGAGATCGATGCTGGGCGAGCTCCAAACCGCAACGCCCGCTGGCCCAAAGCTGGGTGTGCCGTTGCTGGTGGGGCCTTTGGGCTGCGCCGGGGTGTCGATGAGGTAGGTTTTCCAGACCAAGTCCCCACTGGAAGCCTTCAAAGCAACGACACTGCCCCTGAAGGTGCAGCAGGGGTATTTGGGGTCACCCGCCATGGATTCTTCTCGGGAGGACACGGGAACATAAAGTGTGTCCTTGTAGAGCTTGGGCGCGCCACTGATTCGAGCGAGTGGATGGGTGTCAATTTTCTTTTTCCACAACAAGGCGCCACTCATGGCGTTGATGGCATAGACGTTGGCGGCCAGATCGCCTGCGTAGATGGTGGCAGGGCCAGATCCCTTGGGCGGGTCGATGAACATGGCCGCCCTGACCCCCGCTTCGGCTTCCAAGTGCCAATCGATGCAGCCACTTTGTGCATCCAAAGCAAAGACATCGCCTTCCCAACTTGAAACATAGACGCGGTTGTTGTAGACCAAGGGCTGGGCGCTGGCGCTCGAGGCTCCCGGAAAACCAAAGGCCCATTTCAACTTCAAGCGCTGCACGTTGAGGTCGTTGAGGGCGGTGTTTGTCGCAGTTTGATGGCGAGAATTGGACAAGTCCCCCCCCCAAGAGAGCCACTCGGCTCGTGCGAGTTGACCAGCAGAGTCATCCCGAGCAGAGGCATTCTTGAAAGAAGCTTTGGGGCAAAAAGCGGATGCAGGGTAGCTGAACACACCCTCAGGTCCCAAGGTTTTTTGGGTGACGTACTGTGCAATGGCGATTCGCTCAAGACGACTTCTCTCAGCGCCGACCTTGGACATGGCGCCTTTCTCAAGGGTCGAGAGCACATGCTCTGGGGTCAACAGTTTCAAGACCTCACGCCCGGGTGCTTTGTCATTGGCATTGCCTTCATGGCAAGAGGCGCAAAAGGTATTGTAGAGTTTGGGCCCGTCTTGCGCCCAGGATTCGGGCAGGGACATGACGATCAGGCATGAGAGCAAGGTCAACAAGGGGAGTCGAAGCATGGCGGTGGGTCCAAAAGGAGATGAAAGGGACTGAACTGCTGGCCACAGCACCGGGTGCTGCAACGTCAGGAATAAAAAAATTTTATCACCTGAGGCCCCCTTGCTGCGCTTGACGTTCTTGCTGCACACAGCTCTTGGCGCTCAGGGCGACTCGCGCCGCTTGGGCCTGTTGATTAAAAGGTAAAAGTGC
>CAISQQ010000057.1 GCA_903887655.1 uncultured Burkholderiales bacterium | reverse complement strand
GAATATCAACGTGCACCAATTGTTAGGAGACCTCCTAGCCCTCAGGCAGTTTTTTACTGGTAACTCTGCGCTGACTTTGATGGACGCTCCTTTTGCCATCATCTTCATATTTATTGGCGCACTTTTTCACCCCTATTTGGCTATTTTTGCCACCTGCGCTTCTGTTTTGATGATCGCTGTTTCTTACTTCAGCATCAAAATCACCGGTCCTATCCTCAAAGAGGCCAACGATGCAAATACAGAGGCTTCGCGTGTGGCGGCTAGTAGCCTGCGCCACGCAGAAACCACTCTGGCTTTGGGCATGTTGGGCGGTGTGCGTAACCGCTGGTATGACCAACACAGACAGTTCTTGACCAACCAAGTCAATGCCAGTGAGGCTACAGGCTTGATGGGCGGCTTCTCTGGCTTCTTGCAAAAGGCTTTGCCCTCATTGCAAATGGCATTGGGTACCTTCTTGGCTATGGAAGGTCTTATCACTGGCGGCATGATCATGGCCGCTTCCATGCTAATCTCTAAATCTGTCGCGCCTATCCAAAAGCTCATTGGAAGCTGGAAAGACATCGTCGCTGCCCGTTCCGCTTACGAGCGCTTGAACGAACTACTTGCCGTTGACAATACAACCCGACAGGGCATGAAACTTCCTCCTCCTGTTGGCAACCTTGCTGTCTCTCATGCGGTGGGTGTTCCTCCAGGCCACGACAAGGCCGTCATCTCGGACATCAATTTCACCCTCCAGGCTGGACAAGTCATGGCAGTGGTTGGCCCCAGTGCTGCTGGTAAAACCTCGCTCGTCAAGTTGTTGCTCGGCGTTTGGGCTCCTGCAGAGGGTAAGGTTCGGCTTGACGGGGTAGAGATATCTGACTGGAGCCACGACGAGGTGGGTCCTTTGGTTGGCTATGTGCCCCAAGAGATCGAATTCTTCGAGGGAACCGTAGCTGAAAACATTGCCCGCTTAGGTGAGGTGGATCCCGAAAAAGTCGTGGCCGCCGCCAAGCTGATTGACATGCACGACACAATTCTTGGCTTTCCAAAGGGTTACGACACGCCCTTAGGAGAATCAGGTTTTGCTCCTTCTGGTGGCCAGCGTCAGCGTCTGGCTATTGCACGCGCCATCTACGGCATGCCAAAGTACGTCGTCATGGACGAGCCCAATTCCAATTTAGATGAGTTGGGCGAAACCGCGCTCATCAACACCGTCGTTGCATTGAAGCAAAACGGCAGTAGCGTCATCATCACCACCCACCGTCCACGTCTCATCAACGTGGTGGACATGATGTTGGTCCTCAAAGCTGGCAAGCAAGTGGCATTCGGTTCTTCGAGCGATATGCTCGAAGCCGTTCGTCGCCTGCAAGTGGTCCCCGCCGACGGATCTGGACCAGAACCCACCCAACCAGCTGACGCCCAGGTGGCTGCGCAACTGGGTGGTGCATGAGCGAAGCTACAACCCCAGAAACGGTAGAAAAACCCACCGCCTCCACCAGGGCGTTGGCCTGGATAATGTCTACCGAAGCCAAGCTGTCTTCATGGATCGATAGCTGGAACCCCTACAACCCCGAAAAGCTCCAAGGCCAAGGGCTCAAGCCAGTGATGGTGGAAGAGTCGGACATCCGGCGCTTTGCCTCACGCTGGTTCTTAGGATTTTTCTGCTTGTTTTTGGCTTGGGCAACGCTCGCCCCGATTGATGCGGGTGTGACCGTTCCTGGAACCGTATCGGTCTTGGGTAACCGCAAGACAGTCCAGCACCCAACGGGTGGCGTGATCCAAGAGATCATGGTCAAGGAGGGTGCTGAAGTCACTGCAGGCCAGGTCTTGTTGCGTATCAACCCACTCAAGAGCGAGGCTGACCTTACTGGCATTGAGCTGCAGTACATCAACCTGCTTGCTAGCGAGTCTCGTCTCAAAGCTGAGAGGGACAACGCCTCAGGCATTCGCTGGGCCGAGGAGCTTGGCAAGCGGTTCAAGCCCAATGACGAGCACGTGATCGAGGCAAAGGCGCTGCAGCAGCAACTATTTAACTCACGCCGCGCTGAGTTCAACAGCCAAGTCTCTAGCCTCAACGAGCAGATCACTGGTCTGACGGAGGTCATGAAAGCTCGCCGCACCCAGCAGCGCAGCTTAAAGGAAGAGATGACCAACACCAACAAACTCGCCAACGACGGGTTTGTGCCCAAGTCACAGGCCAATTTGGCGGAGCGACAAAATAGCGACATTGAGTCCAATATCGCGAGCACTCAGGCAGACATTGCACGTGCCCGACTGCAAATTAGCCAAGTGCGAAGCACCTTCCTAAAGGACGTGGATAACCAGCTACAAGAAATACAAAAAAATAAGGACGCTGCGCTTAGCAAGCTAGAGGCCAGTCAGTTTGACCGCGACCTAGCGGAGGTCAAGGCCCCTGTGAGCGGAAGCGTGGTGGGGCTCAAGGTGTTTACTGTCGGTGGTGTTATCACCAGTGGGCAAATTCTTTTGGAAGTTGTTCCCAGGGACGAGACACTCATTGTCCAGGCCAAGATTCCTGCAAGCATTATTGACAAGGTGCGCGTCGGAATGCCCACCGACATGCGGTTTACTGCCTTTAACCAGACCACTACCCCAGTCATTCCTGGCGTCGTGAAAGTCGTCGGTGCTGACAAAGAGACAGACCCCAAGGATGCCAGGGATGAGTACTACCTCGGCCAGGTAGAGACCACCAAAGAGGGTCTGAGCAAGCTCTCTGGCCTCAAGGTCCAGCCAGGTATG
>CAISQQ010000056.1 GCA_903887655.1 uncultured Burkholderiales bacterium | reverse complement strand
CCTCTCCATTTTTTGTCACAATGGTTGGCGACATGGAGGATAAGGGCCTTTTCCCAGGTTGGATTTGATTGGCAAGGCCTTGTATGAGTTTGAACTTATTGGGCTCGCCGATTTTTACGGTGAAATCATCCATTTCGTTATTGAGAATCACTCCTGTCTTGCCAGCTAGCACTCGCGCACCAAACCATTCATTGAGTGTATAGGTCATTGAAACAGCGTTACCCCATTGGTCCACCACTGAAAAATGGGTTGTATTGACTCCTTCATTCCAATTTGATGCAGATAGGGTATTGACCGAAGGTGTTGCATTAAATTCTTGAATTTTGTTCCTAATCTCTTGAGCATGCTCTTGACTCAAGAGTTGCTCTATTGGATTGTTCACAAATGCAGGGTCGCCCAACAGTGTATTTCTGTCTTGGTAGGCATTGCGCATGGCCTCCGCCATCAGATGAACTGTTTTTGCGGAGTTAAAGCCGTAGCTTTGGATTGGGTAAGCCTCAAGAACTTTGAGCATTTCGCACAAAACCACCCCTCCAGAGCTTGGGGGTGGGGCCGATATCAAGTGATAGCCGCGGTAATCGCATTCAATGGGCGACAATTCTCGGCTCTCATATTGGAGTAAGTCGTCAGATGTGATGATGCCACCCCCCTCTTGGCTTGAACGAACCAATTCTTGGGCGGTGTAGCCCTTGTAAAAACCAGCGGCACCGTATCTCTCGATTCTTTCAAGCGTTTGACTCAAATCGGTTTGAATCAGTCGCTCTCCTTCTTTGTAGGGCTTTGAGTTGTTGAGAAATATTCTTGCAAGTCCTTGGTCTCGCTTGAAATCCTCTGTTGCAATTTGCAACATCGCTGCATCGCCAGCGTCCAACACAAACCCTCGTTTTGCCAAATCGATGGCGGGTCTGATGAGCTGAGAACGAGTCATCGTCGCAAATCGAATTCTGGCCTTCTCTAAACCAGAAACAGTTCCGGGCACAGCGACTGCCAGTTGCCCCTTCGTGCTGTCCTTCGTCACTCGACCTGAGGCATCCAAATACATCGCAGGGTCTGCTTTGAGAGGCGCTTTTTCGCGAAAATCCAAAAAAGATTGCTCACCGCTTGCCAAGCGAATGGTCATAAATCCCCCACCCCCCAAATTTCCAGCTGCTGGGTACACCACAGCCAATGCATAGGCTGTCGCAATGGACGCATCAATGGCATTGCCGCCATGTTTTAAAACATTCACCCCCACTTGCGTGGCAAGATGTTGGGCACTGACCACCATGCCATGATCGGCCATCACCGGCCACTGTGAAGCGGCCCAAGTGACATTGATCAGCGAGGAAAAAACCATCCACAATATGATAATGCTATGCCGCAAAGTGACTCCTGGCTCGCTCTTTGAAAAAATTGATCTCATGCCACCACGTTTTCAATACATACATTCTTGAATATTGAAAATATTTACGATATCTTCCGTGTTGAGTTGTCTTCACCATGATTTAGGTTGGTGTTCCTAAAAATCGCAGAGTTTTGTATGAGTACAGGCACACCATCAACTCACAGGACAACAACTCAGCTGTTTCACGGATCTATCACATGGGTGGCTTAAAACCATCTTTTCCAGCAGTGACGCGCAACGCTTTCCAATGATCAGCCTCTTTGTTGGCCACGATCATGACTTGAGCACCTGGAACCAATAGAGTGCGATTGCCGGGACGAATCGACACAATGGGGACACCTTGAGGAATCACCACCGACTTTTCTCCACCCTTGTACTGTAAGCGCATCTCATAATTTGTTGATTTGGCATCGACTTGACTGACCGTGGCATTGGTCATGGTACTGCCAGGCTGCAAATCCCAAGGAAAATGTCCCTCGCCAGTCCCCCGGGCGGCTTCTGGAAACACCAAGACTTCCAACGCTTTGAGCTGACCGTCGCTACCTGCCAGTGCTGCTGTTCCAATGTATGAATTCGGTTGAATGCTCTGAATACTGACCGCATAAGCTTCTTGGATCGATACATTGTCATCAAAAAAGACCACTTGTCTTTCTCCACTTCTGTCCTTGAGTACCAATTCCTGCGCGTTGACTTGCACAATCTCGCCCCGCAAACGAGTGGGCGCTGTCGTTGTTGTCTGAGCCCAAGAGGCTGGCAAAGCCATACAGAAAATTGAAGGGATTAAACCTGCTATCAAGCACTTGATGCTTGCCCGCAACCATGGCGTGTTCTTCATTGATCGGTCTCCTTGATGATTTTTATAGAATATAACCTATCGACCGACCTTTTATTAATACTTAAATATTATTATTTGCATTTAATTCGATTCGCTTTGCGATTAATAACAATTCTGTATTGACTTAAATGACGATCATGTAATAATTACGAAGTCGTCATTCATTCACTGAATAAAAACGTGGGTACATTTCGGTCTTTAGTCATACATAGCGGTTTTTTCTTGGGCATGGCCATGGCTTTGTCCAATGCATGGGGTTCGACCAGCGATCCCTGCAACACCCATGAATCAGAATCCAAGAAACTGTATTGCCAAGCCATCTATTACATGGATGCCAATCGCTGCTTCAAAATTGAAAATTATGAGCTCAGACAACATTGCACTTTGCAAGTCAAAGACGCTCAAAGGCACGTCACTTACCAATTGGCAGCCAAAAAACCTGGCAACTGAAGACGACATGCCCTTCTCTGTAATTGATCGAGTGCGAGTCTGAAAAACAGCCCTCGGGTGAGCCCACTCTAAACTCAGTTCACTCCATCAATTTCTGTAGAAATAGATTGAATTGCTCTTCATCAAATACCGTGTTGTCAAAACGCAAAAGGTGGGGATTGGTAGGCGGCTCAACACGACGCTTGGCGTACTCCGACCAATGGGCCAGTTTCCACAGGTCTCTTGAATCGTTTCTTTCTTGAATTCGCCTCTTGGCCTCCTCTTGAGACAAATCGATCCAAGCCACTCGTATGTGGGTTGACTGTGGCAAGCGCAATTGGACTGGGTCGAAAAACAAACCACTCTGTATCTCTTTACTAAAGGGACCGACCAAAATCACATTGACACCGAGCTCGATGTTTTCTCGAACAATATCAAACAACCCCAAGTACTCTTGGTCCCGAAGATGCTCCAAGTAAAAAGGACTGTCCCGGTCGTTGCCATCCCCCGTTGTCAAATCCATGACCTTGGAGCTATAGCGACCATACACCGTGTCTTTGTCTAGGAAACAATAACTCTCCTGAGTTTTGGCCATGATGGTGGTGATCGCTTTTTTAGCCAAGGTGGTCTTGCCAACGCCAGCGTGTCCGGCAAATAAAATCAAATGGGCGGTCATGGTGATTGAGTAATTTCACTCCAGATTAGATAGTCCAGTTCGAGCCAGGCCAGACGGCCCCGGGTTGACCACCCCTAGTTGGGCAGGCGCACGTACCTGATTTCATGGTGATGAATGTGGTCCACGCCAAGAAATTCATTTTTGGACTCGATTTTGACTTCAAATGTCACATAGGGCAAGTTCAGCCTAGAAGGCGCTCGACCATCCATCAAGAGATAGGTTCTTTTGATATTGATTCCATCATAAAGCCAAGTGCCCGAGTGCTGATGAAGTTCTGGCTCAGAGTTGGGGGCGGCGATGCTGACGTTTTCTAAAAATTCGCCATTGGTTTTGAGTTGCAAGGTTTTGTGGATCGAGAGATTTTCCTCAACATATTCTCTGGACCACGAACCCTGTAAAAACTGCATCACTTGTGCCTCGTCTTTAACATTGACACCCCCCACCACTACCGCCTCTTCTTGAGCTGAACAAGATACCAGCGCCAAGACAACGGTCATGAGCCATGGGCCTGCAGTTTTTTCGAGTCTCATCCAGACGCCTCTATAAAAACACAAGCAAGCTTTTCATTTTGTTCATCAAAATTGGCCTAGGGTAATAGAAGAAACTGCTGATACCGTCATTGAACTGGGTTGAGCGTTCATCAATGATCTCAGTCCCCTTCTTAGTCTTCAATGCCACGCTGGGCGGGCACCCCAGCATCAAATGCGTGCTTGATCATTTTCATCTCGGTCACGGTGTCGGCCAAGGCCATGATCTCACTGGGACAATTTCTTCCGGTGATGACGACATGGACATCTTTGGGTCGATTTTGCAAGGTCTGCAACACATCTTCAAGCCCTTGCCATCCGTAAATCAACGGATAAGTCACCTCGTCCAAGATCACCATGAAAAACTCGCCGCTCAAAATACTGGACTTGGCCCGAGCCCAACCATCTCGGGCCAATTGCGCTGAATGCTCGAGATCTTGGCTTTTCCAACTGAATCCGTCACCCAGCCCTTCGATTGGGATGCCCAGTTGCTCAAAGACCCGGTGTTCTCCAAAACGAGCGGAGGGCACTTTCATGAATTGATAAATCTTGACGGCTTTGCCACGTCCGTGGGCCCTCATGGCCAAGCCAAAAGCGGCTGTGCTTTTGCCTTTACCGTCTCCCGTATTGACCAAGATAAGTCCGCGCCGCTCCCCAGGTGAAGTTTCATACGGTTTTTCGG
>CAISQQ010000055.1 GCA_903887655.1 uncultured Burkholderiales bacterium | reverse complement strand
GCACTGGACTGGTCGCGGGTGATTTTGCGCGAAGACGCGCGAGCCAGCACCATCGACACCCTGTCCGAGCCCTGGGCAGTGCCCCTGCAAGAGGTCAAACTCTCGAGCTTTATCCGCGACCAAAACGCCGCTTCGGCCACCCCCAGCAACACCTTGGGCGACACCTCCTTGGGTGACCAGGTCTATTTGTCGGGGCAAATTGTGGACCTGCAGTCCAAGCTCAACGTCTTTAACCTGGTGTCCGCAAGCCCCGCGCCCCCCAGCACCGTGCAGAGTTTTTTGCGCTTGTTCACCGTTTTGCACTTGCCCCAAAGCGAACTCAATCAAGTGCTCCAAGCGTTTCAAGCCGCGCGGGGCCTCCAAGCCACAGGCGGCAGCACGGCGCCGAGCACGGGCAGCGCCAACGCGCCCCTGTGGCCCCAACGCTTTGAGCACCTGGCCTGGTGGGGGTTCTCAATCGCCACCCTCCAAGCCCTGCAGCCCTATGCCACTTGGATCCCTGAAAAAACCCAGGTCAACCTCAACACCGCCAGCGCCCAGGTGCTGTATGCCAGCATCCCCAATTTGGAGCTCGCCGATGCGCAGCGCTTGGTGAGCCTCCGAGAGAGTCAGCCGTGGACCAGCTTGGATCAGGTTCGCCAAGCACTGGGCAAGCCCTCGAGCGACACCACCATCAGCGAGAGCTTGTACCAACTCAACACCCGCTACTTTGAGGTCTTGGGCACCATTCGCATGGATCAAACCATCTTGCGAGAAAAGTCCCTCCTCTTCAGAAACGCCGGCGCGGTGAGCATCGTGTGGCGAGACCGGGGGTTTGGTTTGGGGCTGCCCCCAGCGGCCAGCCCCATGAGCGCCCAAGCCTGGCCTTGAGGGCCAGGCGCTCCACAACCCCTGGCCACCCAGGCCGTCTACAATCCACGCCGTATGCTCCTCGTCCTCTTGCCCGCCCAACGTCAAGCTCAAGCCGAATGGGATTTCGTCTTGACGGACTCCCGTGCGCGCGTGACCCAAAGCGGCCAAGCCCAAGTGGCCTTGCTGCCCAAGACCGAATCCGACATCGTGGGCGTGATTCCTTGGCAGCAGCTGTCTTGGCACCAAGTGCACGTGCCCAGCAACATGAAGCGCCTCTTGGTCGCGCGCAACGCCTCAGCCCCCTCGGTGCTCGAGAGCGGCTCGAACCAGCCGAGCAAGTCGCAGACCTTGATGCAAGGCCTCTTGGAGGAGCAAACCCTGCAAGACCTCAGCAGTTTGCACTGGATTGCCAAACCGGTTGACTTCGCTGGCCAGCTTGGCGGTTCAGCGGCCCAGGAACCGAGGTCCGCGAACCCGGCCGCCTCACCGAGCCGGGATCCAAGCACCGCGGCATCAGCCGACACCACCAACACCTTGTGGGTGGCGTGTTGCGACAAACTTTGGCTGCGCCAGACGCTCCAAACCCTCGAGTCAGCAGGGCTCACCCCACAGCGCTTGGTCCCCGAGCTCGAACCCGTGGGGGGTCTTGGCGCGAAGTGGTATGGCCTGCGTTTGGGCGGCGCGCTCCACGTGGTTTTGTGCACAAATCAGAGCGTTGCCGGGTTCAACAAAGAGACCTGGCTGGCGATGACCGCCGGGGACCGCACGCCCGCTTTGAGCGCGGTGGGGGCGAGCCCTTTGGACCCCCGCGGGGCCCAAATTTACGCCACACCCGAGAGCATTGCCGAGGCCAGTGAGGTGCTGGGGGTCACGCCCGAGCTGCAAACCAAGGCCCAACGGCTGGTCTTGGCGAGTTTTTCAGAATGGGATTTTGCCCAGGGCGAATGGGCCCAAGGAGCGAGCAGACGCTGGCGCAAATCCATGCAAAAGGCGTGGCAAGTGTTTTGGCACGCGCGCGAATACCAACTCGCGAAATGGGGGCTGCTGGGCTTACTCACGCTCCAACTCGTGGCCCTGAATGCCTGGTCTTGGCAGCAATCACAATCGCTGCAAGCGCAAACCTTGGCGATGAAGGGCATCTTGCTCAGCACCTTCCCACAGGTGCAGGTGGTGGTTGACCCCGCCCTACAAATGCAGCGGGAACTTGAACGCCTGCGCCAACGCAAAGCCGTAGCCTCGCCCGGTGACTTTGAACGGCTCTTGGAAGTGCTTGGACAACTTCAATCGACCCCACCGGGCTCCAACCCCAGCACGGGCACGGGCATGCTTGCCTACGACCAAATCAGCACCCTGCGCTACAGCGCCCAAGAGCTTCACGTGGTCTTTGCCAACGACGCGCCCATGCCCAGCACACCGAATTTGTCACCCCAAGCGCTGTCACTGGGCTACCAATTGAGATCAAGCGCGCCCGCCTCCCACGAATGGGTGTTGAGTTGGAGGCCTTCGCCATGAGCCAAGCGCAGCCCGAGCGTTCAAGATGGGAGTCGCTCTTGGGGCTCGCCTCGAGGTTGAGCCTGCGCGAGCGCCAAGGCTTCAAGTTGGCCTTGGGTGTGTTGGCCCTGGCGCTCTTGTGGCGCTTGGCATGGTTGCCCTTGATGGCCTATGTCTCGCCGCCGAGCGCCACGCTTGAAAGCCTTCAAGAGCGCATGCACACACTGGAGCGCCAGCAGCAAGAAGCCGCCGCTTTGCGCGCCTTGCCCACCGTGCCACTCGCGCAGGGTCAAAAAAGTTTTGAGCAAATCACCCACAACCTCATGCCCCAGGCCCAGTTGCGCTTCAATGACCGGCAAGTGAGCGTGAGCCTCGGTGCCGTCTCGCCCCAAGATCTCGCCAAGTGGATGCTGTCGATCAAAGAGCAAGTCAGTGGCAAAGTCATCCAAAGCGATCTGGCTCGAACCCGCTTGAGTGGCAATGCGCCAGGTGCCTCGAACGCACCCAAGTTCAACCCGAACAACCCAGCCGCTCCCCCCGCCCTTTGGACCGGGCGCTTGGTGTTTGAGTTTGCCAGCGAGCCTTGAGTCCTGTCCCCATGACCGATCCCAGACTCACGCTCAAGGCCCTGTGGCTCGCTGTGTTGGCGGGCGGCTTGGCGGCTTTGCTCTTCGGTGCACCCGCCCATTGGCTGGCCAGCGGTCTTTCTCATGCCACCCAAGGCCGTGTCTTGTTGATTGACCCACAAGGCAGTGTCTGGCGGGGCAACGCGCAACTGGCCTTGAGCTCGGGCGCTGGGGACGCACACGCCACCGCCTTGCCTGGGCGAGTGAGCTGGCAGCTGCACTGGACGCGCTGGAGCGCTGGGGAGCTCGAGCTCATGGCCGCGTGTTGCATGAGCCACCCCGCTCGGGCTCAAGTGGCTTGGAATTGGCCTGGTTGGTCGGTGTCTTTGGGGGATGCCGCTGTCCGTTTATCCGCGCGCTGGCTGCAAGCCCTGGGCGCGCCCTGGAACACCTTGGAGTTGCAAGGTGAATTGGCGCTCAACAGCCAAGAAGCGCGGCTGAGCATCCATGGCGAAGAGCTGGCTTTGCAAGGCGTCGTTCAATTGCAGCTCAATGGGTTATCCTCTCGACTCTCGACGGTCAAGCCCCTGGGCTCCTATGTCGTGGTGATCTCAGGCCAACCCACGTTGGGGCTGACCTTGACGAGTCTCGCATCCAGCCGCTTGATCCTTCAAGGCACGGGCCAATGGAAACAGGGGCGACTGCGGTTTGATGGGGTGGCCTCAACCGCCAGTGGTGGGGACACCGCCTTGTCCAATTTGCTCAACGTTCTTGGGCAGCGACACGGCAACGAGGCACAACTTCACTTGGAGTGAAGTCGGTACATTTGGATTTGAGAAGCGAAGGTCACGGTCATGCAGATACACAACGGTCAACTCTCCCCACCCGCCCAGACGTTCCCAGGCCGCACCAGGCTGCCTGGGCATGCAAACGTGGGCCCCGCAGCGTGGGCTTGGGGTGCCGCCAGCTGGGTCGCATTGCTCTTGGGGCAATCTGTCGGCCTCGCTCAAATGCCGCCCGCGGCCATGATGCCAGCGGGCATGCCCGCCAAGAGCGCTCAGGCCGGTGCAGCAGCACCCGCTCCAGGTCCTGGTCCATTACCTGGCACGATGAACACGAGCGCGAGCACCAACGCCACGGCTTCAAACAACGCCATGAGCGGCGGGATTGAAAAAACCGCCCAAGGCCTGCTCCTGAACTTTGTGGGCGCAGACATTGAAGCCGTCGCCAAAACCATGGCCACCCTCACGGATAAAAACCTGGTGGTCGACCCCAAGGTGCATGGCACCATCAGTTTGTCCACCGACAAACCGGTCAACGCCGCCCAGGCCTGGGGACTGTTTGTCTCGGCTTTGCGGCTTCAAATGTTCAGCGTCGTCGAAGTCAATGGCCTCTACAAAGTCTTGCCCGAGGCCGATGCGAAACTGCAAGGCGGCTCGGTGTCTTTGAGCACCAATGCAGCCACGCCGGGGTCTGGGCAAGTTGTCACGCAAATCTTTCGACTCGAGCACGAGAGCGCCAACAATTTGCTCAACGTCCTTCGCCCCTTGATCAGCCCCAACAACACCATCAATGTGAGCCCCAACTCCAACGCCTTGGTCATCACCGACTATGGCGACAACTTGCAGCGCCTGGCCCGCATCATTGCGTCTTTGGATGTGGCCAATGCGAGCGATGTCGAGGTGATCCCCCTCAAATCGGCCATCGCCACGGATCTCGCACCGCTGGTGAGTCGTTTGCTCGACGCGACCCTCGCGAGTGGAGCGCAAGTCCAAGGCTCACCGCCCAGCAACGAGGCGGGGGGCTACAAAACCACCATCATCGCCGAGCCCAGGAGCAACGCCTTGATTTTGCGCGCAGCCAACCCCTCGCGCGCGACCCAAGCGCGCAACTTGATTGAAAAACTGGACCGCCCCAGCAGCGACTCGGCCTCGGGCAATATCCACGTCGTTTACCTCAAAAACGCCGATGCCACCAAGCTCGCCAACACCCTCAGAGCGGCCATGCAAAGCACGCAAATGGGCGCCACGGTGCCAGGCATGCTGCCCACCGCGGTCGCCGCCCCCCCGACTCCGGCCATGGCCTCCCCCACGGGCGCGAACCCAGCAATGGCCACCACGGGCGGCCAAATTCAAGCCGACACCGCCACCAACGCCCTCATCATCACCGCCAGTGAGCCCCAATTCAGGCAAATGCGCGCTGTGATTGATCAGCTCGATGCGCGACGCGCTCAAGTGATGGTCGAGAGCCTCATCGCCGAGGTCGATGCCAGCAAAACATCACAATTTGGAATCCAGTGGCAAAACTTTTTGGGCTCCAAGGGTGGCAATGTGGGCGTGATTGGGACCAATTTTGGAGCCGGAGGCTCGAACATTTTGACCCTCGGCACCAGTGGCACCAGTGGCACAGTCTCCCCGGGCTCGGGGTTGAATGTGGGCACTTTCAAAAACGTCAACGGCGCTTATGTGCTCTCCACCTTGGCCAATTTTTTGCAGCAAGACGGTGGCACCAATATCTTGTCGACGCCCAACTTGCTCACCCTCGACAATGAAGAGGCCAAGATCGTGGTGGGTCAAAACGTGCCGTTCGTGACCGGGCAATACTCCACGGCCAACACCACCAATGGGGCGGTGAATCCGTTTCAAACCATTGAGCGCAAGGACGTCGGTCTGACCCTGCGCGTCAAGCCGCAAATCAGCCAAACCGGCTCTGTCAAACTCACCATCTACCAAGAGGTCTCCAGTGTGGACCCGACCTCGGTGGGCTCGGTCTCGGGCCTGATCACCAACAAGCGATCGATCGAGTCGAATGTGCTCGTCGATGACGGCTCCATCGTGGTGCTCGGCGGCCTTCTCTCCGATGAGTTCGACGGCAACAAATCCCAAGTCCCCGGTGCCGGTGACCTGCCGTTTTTTGGGGCCTTGTTCAAAAGTGAAAACAGAACTCGTAAAAAAACCAATTTGATGGTCTTTTTACGTCCCGTGGTTTTGAGAGATGCCCAGTCCACCGAGGTGCTCTCACAAGGGCGCTATGAGCAAATGATGGGGCTTGAGCGCGGCGCCAAGCTCGAGCCCAATTTTGCCCTGCCCATCGAGAGCGATGTGTCCCTCCCAGCGGGTACTTTTCAAACGCTCACACCGACCCAGAAACCGGGCACGAACCCAAATATGAACCCGAGCACAAACTCGGGCTCATCGGCTCGATAACATCAGCACCACCATGGCTTATCCTTTGCCTTACGCCTTTGCCAGAGAGCACGAGATGCTCTTGGAAGACAAAGACGGCAGCTTGACCCTGTGGATGACACCCACACCGGATTTGAACGCCTGGTCGGAGGTGACTCGCCTGACGGCCGCCAGCGGTATTGAGCATTTTCAGGTCTTGCCTGCGGCACAATTGCGACAAAAAATCAGCAGCGTTTACGCCACCGGCGAGTCGTCTGCCGCCACCGTTGCCCATGAAGTGCAAAGCGATGTGGACCTCACGCGCATGATGCAAGAGCTCCCCGGCGTGGAAGACCTCTTGGAGGCGGCGGACGATGCGCCCATCATCCGTTTACTCAACGCCTTGCTCACACAAGCGGCCAAAGAGGGGGCCAGCGACATCCACATCGAGCCCTACGAGCGACACTCGAGTGTGCGCTTTCGCATCGATGGCAGCTTGCGAGAGGTGGTGCAACCCCACCGCGGCTTGCACGCAGCGCTCATCTCCAGACTCAAAATCATGGCCGACTTGGACATTGCAGAAAAACGCCTGCCCCAAGACGGTCGAATCTCTCTGCGCCTAGGACAACGCGCCATTGATGTGCGCGTCTCCACCTTGGCTAGCGCGCACGGTGAGCGTGCAGTGCTGCGGCTGCTGGACAAAAGCGAGAGCCGCTTGAGCTTGGCCTCGGTCGGCATGGGCGGACAGACCTTGACGCGCTTTGCCCATTTGATTGAACAGCCCCACGGCATCATTTTGGTGACTGGGCCCACGGGCAGCGGTAAAACCACCACCTTGTACGCGGCCTTGCAAACCTTGGACGCGTCGACCCAAAACATCTTGACGGTGGAAGACCCCATCGAGTACGAACTCCCAGGTGTGGGTCAGACCCAAGTCAACCCCAAAATCGACCTCACCTTTGCCAAGGCCTTGCGCGCCATCTTGCGCCAAGACCCCGATGTGATCATGATTGGGGAGATTCGCGACTTTGAGACCGCTCAAATCGCCATCCAAGCGTCCCTCACCGGTCACTTGGTGCTGGCCACCTTGCACACCAATGACGCGTGCTCGGCCGTCACGCGCTTGATGGACATGGGGGTCGAGCCCTTTTTGCTGAGCTCCTCGCTGCTGGGCGCCTTGGCCCAACGCCTGGTGCGCCGCATCTGCGGCACTTGCCAAGCCCAAGGCTGTGAGCAGTGTCACCAAACCGGCTACCAAGGTCGCACGGGCATCTTTGAGCTCTTGAGTGTGGACGCCGCCATGCGTGAGCTCATCCACAACCAAGCGTCCGAGGCCGACCTCAAGCGCGCGGCCTTGATGGGCGGCATGCAGCTCATGCGCGAAGACGGCCAGCGGCTCGTCAATGAGGGCGTGACCACGCTTGAAGAACTCGTGCGCGTCACGCGAGACTGATCTCCTCACCCTATGCCCGCGTTCACCTACCAAGCCCTGGATCCGCAAGGACAAACCCAAGCGGGGGTGCTCGAGGGCGACTCGGAGCGAGCGGTTCGCCAGTTGCTCAGAAAGAGGTCGCTCATACCCCTGCGCGTGGCGCTGGTGTCCAAACAATCCGACTCCATTTTGCACAAAGAGCTGTGGAAATCTCGGGTCTTCTCAAGCGCCGCCCTCACCTTGTGGACACGCCAACTGGCCGAACTCATCAAAGCGGGACTCCCACTCGAGCGCGCCTTGAATGCGCTCGCCAGCGAAGCGCCCAGCCCAGCCGCTCGCGACTTGGTGGCGTCCATTCGCTCCGAGGTCAACGCGGGAGCGAGTTTTGCCAAGTCCTTGGAGCCCCATCCCCAGGAGTTTTCTGCGGTCTACCGCGCCAGCATTGCCGCGGGCGAGCAAAGCGGACAACTCGGCTTGGTCCTCACCCGCTTGGCCAGTGATTTGGAAGCGCAAAACGAGCTCCAAAGCAAGGTGCTGCAGGCCTTGCTCTACCCCGCCATAGTGAGCGCGATTGCCGTCTTCATTGTCCTTTTTTTACTCACCTATGTGGTCCCACAAGTCGCCCACGTGTTCACCTCAAGCCAGCACCAGTTGCCCTTGCTCACCACCATCATGCTCACGCTCTCGTCATTTTTACTGCAGCAGTGGTGGGTCATCTTGTTGGGCCTGATCGTGATCGCTTTGACTGCCCGCCAAGCCTTGAAAAACGCCAGCATCAAAGCCCGCTTTGATGCCTGGTTGCTCCTCACCCCCAT
>CAISQQ010000054.1 GCA_903887655.1 uncultured Burkholderiales bacterium | reverse complement strand
TTTTCCTTGGTTGGCAGGTCTGGGCATGAGGGTCTTGAAGCATCGATTCGAGAGCAGCAGACTCTCGATTTTAAGCGGTACAGCTCTCATGATGCGCGCCAGACATGAACGATGTGCATCTAATGCTGATGGGCAGCATTGAACCCATCAGCGCCCGAGTTCCTCACCCCCAGCAACCATCCCCGTTTTTGAAGAAAACGGCGTGGGTTGAACGGCCCTAGCCATCCACCGCCCGGGTGGACACCATCGAATCGCGCGCCTCCCAAGGCTTGAACCATTGGGCCAAGGCTGGGTAGCTTTCACGCCACGCAGTGTCAACGTAACGGTAATCCAGGTAACCCAACATGCACGCGAGCGCTATGGTGGCTATGTCCACCCCTTGCAGGCTCAAAGCCGGCACTTCAGTGTTGAAAAGAGACATGCTGGCATGAAACTTCTTGGCATAAGCCGCCAAGAGCGGGGCCTCAGGGTGTGGCCGCTCACGCTCATGGCGCCACAAAATGAGCACGTCCATCAAGCCATTGGCCAAGGCGTGCCAGCGCAGGACCTTCCATTTCTGTGCTGCTGATTGAGGGAACAGGTCACCGTGAGCCATGTCGTTGAGGTACTCACAAATGACCACCGAGTCCATCAAACTCGAGCCATCGTCAAGCACCAGGGTCGGGATTTTGGACAAGGGATTGTCCCTCATCAGGGCCTCGGGTAGGTCTTTGGTGGAAGCGAGCGTGCGCACCAAAGTCAATCGATCCTGGAGGCCCAACTCATGGGCACACACCAACACCTTTTGAACAAAGGGGGAGCGAGGTGACCAATGCAATGTCAGCATGAGTGAGTCTCAACTCACTGAATGACGAGCCGCTCTCGCTGCCAACTCAAGCTTGGCGATCGAGTGGCGATGCACTTCATCGGGACCGTCCACCAACCGCACGGTGCGCTCGCGTGCATAGGCTTCTGCCAACCAGAAGTCTGAACTCACACCCCCTGCCCCGTGGGCTTGGATGGCCCAATCGATCACTTGGCAAGACACTTTGGGCGCGACCACTTTGATCATCGAGATCTCAAGTCGGGCGGCCTTGTTACCCGCCACGTCCATTTTATGGGCGGCGTGCAAGGTGAGCAGTCGTGCTTGATCGATCATGCAACGCGACTCTGCAATGCGTTCATGCCACACCGATTGGGTCGACAGTGGCGCACCAAAGGCCACACGACTTTGCAAGCGATCCATCATGGACTCCAAGGCGCGCTCGGCTGCGCCAATCGAGCGCATACAGTGATGAATCCGCCCTGGTCCCAGTCGGCCTTGGGCGATTTCAAAACCACGACCATCGCCCACCAAGATATTTTCAACGGGCACGCGCACATTGTCCAATCGTATTTCCATGTGTCCGTGAGGCGCGTCGTCGTAGCCAAACACCGTGAGGGGTCGAACGACCGTCACACCCGGGGTGTTTCTGGGCACCAAAACCATGGATTGCTGGGTGTAGCGCGGGGCGCTGGGGTCTGTTTTACCCATCACGATGAAAATCTCGCACAGTGGGTTACCCGCCCCAGAGCTGTACCACTTGTGGCCATTGATCACGTAATGATCCCCATCTCGAACGATGGAGCATTGAATGTTGGTCGCATCCGATGAGGCCACAGCGGGTTCGGTCATCAAAAAAGCCGAGCGAATTTTCCCCTCCAAAAGTGGGGTGAGCCAACGTGTTTTTTGGGCCTCTGTGGCGTAGCGCTGCAAGGTCTCCATATTACCCGTATCAGGCGCAGAGCAATTGAACACCTCGCCAGCCCACATGACGCGCCCCATCACCTCACACAGGGGGGCGTAATCAAAATTGGAGAGTCCTTGGTGCCCTTGGTATTCGTGGGGAAAGAACAAATTCCACAAGTGGTCTTTTTGCGCTTGGGCCTTGAGCTCCTCGATCAAAGGTAGCGGTTGCCAAGCCTTGCCTTCTTTTCTGGCCGCTTCAAGCTCTTCGTTGTACCTCACTTCATTGGGGTAAATGTACCGATCAAAAAATTGAAGCAAACGCTCACGAATCTCAAGTGTTTTGGGAGACAGTTCTAAAAACATAGTTGGGCTTTCAGTTTCGGCTTCAAAGGCAGTCAAGACAAAGAACGCATCGTTAGCGACTCAAAATTTTCTCACTTCACCAGGCTTCATCACCATCAAGTCGGTGGCACTGTTGCCAAGCGCCTTGGCAAAATCCTCAGGAGACCCCGTGTTGTAAGGATTGGTTTGAAAGTGCATCGGGATCACCCATTTGGGCTTTAACAATTCATTGATTGCGTAGGCCGCACCTTGGGGGTCCATGGTGAAGTTGCCCCCAATGGGCAGCATCGCCACATCGGGGTGGTAGCGCTTTTGAATGAGCGCCATATCTCCAAACACATCGGTGTCTCCGGCATGGTAAATCTTAAAGCCATTTTCCAACTCAATGACAAAACCCAAGGGCTCGCCACCAGGCAACGATTCATCCTTGCTCGTCACGGGATTGTTCCACACATAGGTCGAGGAATGCTCTGCATGGACTGCGGTGATTTTGACACCTGGCCATGGGCTCACCGTTCCTCCTTTGTTCATCCTGGGCAAGAGCTTGGGCGGCAAACTGCCCAAATTCATCAGGGTTTGACTAAAGTCGCCCGGCCCATAAAGAGGCGCTTGATTTTGAAGAGCAATCGCCACCGCATCGGCCGTGTGGTCCCAATGCGCATGGGTCACCAAGACCACATCGACTTTTCCCAATGCATCAAGGCTTTTAAGCTCTGTCGGGGTTTTGGGGTTTTTCAATATCCAAGGATCAATGATGATCACGTGCCCGTTCATCGTCGTGATCTTGAAAGCCGACTGGCCAAACCACTGCACTTGAATGCTCGACTGGGCCATGGAACTGGCGCAAAAGGCGAGCAGCGAGGGCAGCAAGAAGGCGCGAGCGAGAAAACACAACCACGATGACTTGATATTGTTCAAAATGACACTCCCACGAAATCTACTGAATGAGGCCTGCTGGGGCGAAATCGCCTCCATTGGGCCTAGAATCTCGATTGTCCACAAAAAAGAGTGCTTTGCCTACCCAACTTTCCCCATCTTGGCGAGGAGATGATATGACCCACCGAATCCTTTGGGGACGCCTGAACTCGATCAACGTGCAAAAGATCCTCTGGCTTTGTGAGGATTTGCAACTCGACTTTGAAAGGCTTGATGCGGGTATGCAGTTTGGTGTGACCCAAACAGAGGCTTACCTCGCCATGAACCCCAATGGCTTGGTCCCCACCCTCAAAGAAGGGAACTTCGTCCTTTATGAGTCGCACAGCATTTTGCGCTACTTGGCCAAGTCGCATGACCAGTCCCAAACGCTCTACCCCCAATCCCTTGAAGACGCCGCCTTGGTGGACCAATGGCTCGATTGGAACAACACATCGGCTTGGCCGCCGATGAGGGTATTATTTTGGGGCTGGATCCGAACCAGTGCACCCGATCGCGATGTGGCCGATTTGGATAAAAATCGGCTCATCGTTCAAAAAATGTTGGCCATCTTGGACGAGCAATTGAGTCAATCCCCATGGGTTGCAGGTGAGCATTTCACGATTGCAGACATTCCACTCGCCCTGTTGGTTCACCGATGGCTCCATTTGCCCATCGAGCGAGAGAATTTTTTGAATCTAGCGCGTTGGTTCAAAGCGGTGAGCC
>CAISQQ010000053.1 GCA_903887655.1 uncultured Burkholderiales bacterium | reverse complement strand
CTCTTTGGCGGCGTCTTTCGCCGCTTGTTTGGCCAATTCTTGCGCCTTGGCTTTTTCCAGTTCTTTTTCTTTTTTGCGCTCTTTCTCCTTGGCCTGTTCTCGCTCGCGTCGCTCTTTGTCTGTGCGCTCTTTGAGCGCTTTTTTCTCGAGGGCTTTTTTCTCTTCTTCGAGTTTCTTTTGTGCTTTGAGTTTTTCAATGCCCAAATCGGCTGGGGGTTTGGGGCTGGGAGCGGTTGGGGGTGGGGGTGGGGGTGGCTGCTTGGGTGTTGGGGGCGGTGGAGTGGGCTCAGGCTCTGGGGTCGGTGCAGTCCCCTCGGAGGGTGTCGGCACTGGGGTGAGGTTGGGGGTCGCGGCCCACAACTCTGCGGTGGAGGACTCGAGTTGAGCTTGTTGGTGCCAAGAAACGCCCCAAGTCAAGGCCAAGAGGAGCAAGAGGTGAACCGACAGCGACAGCACAAAAGCTCGCGCATGGCCCTCACGCCTGGGTGGCATAAAGGGGTCTTGGCGATCAAGGGTCGTGTTCATTGCACAAAAAAGAAGGGGGCCGGGCCGATCACATTTTGGTGACCTGAACCGACAAGCCCACGCGCTTGACGCCTTGGCGCTGCAAGCTGTCCAAGACCTTGATCACTTCTTCATAGGCCAAGGATTTGTCGCCAAAGATGATCACTGGAATATTTTCACTGCCCGCTTGCAAAGCGAGTGTTTTGGCGCCGAGCTCACTGGCATCGACCTCGGTGGTGGTGTCTTCGCTTTGGGTGGAGTTGCTCATGGCGATGCGGTGATCGGCTTTGAGCTCGATGCGGATGATGCCATCGGGTGCGCTGGAGGCCTTGCCAACACTGGGCACATCAATCACACTCGTGGTGATCAAGGGCGCCGTGACCATGAAGATGATCAACAGCACCAGCATCACGTCAATGAAGGGCACCATGTTGATCTCATTGATGGTGCGGCGCCGTGAACGTGTGCGTGAAGGGCCAGATGCCATGGAACAAGCCTTTAGAGAGGGGGTGAAACGTGATGCGTCAAGGACTTGGCCATCGACTCAGTGCGGCGAGGCATTCAGAGCCTGGGCGCTGGAGGCCGCGGAGCCCACATTGCGCTGCAAGATGTTGCTGAATTCTTCCATGAAAGTCTCGAGCTGGATCGAGACACGGTCAATGTCGCGGGCAAAGCGGTTGTAGGCCAACACGGCAGGAATGGCCGCAAATAGACCAATGGCCGTGGCGACCAAGGCCTCGGCAATGCCAGGGGCCACCTTGGCCAAGGTGACTTGCTGCATCGCAGCGAGTCCAGTGAAGGCGTGCATGATGCCCCAAACGGTGCCAAACAGTCCGCCATAGGGTGAGACCGAACCCACGGAGGCCAAAAACGACAAGGACGATTCAATCGAGTCCATCTCGCGCTGCAAGCTCACGCGCATGGCGCGAGACGCCCCGTCCATCAAGGTGGTGGTGTCGCTGATGCGGCGCTCGCGCAGTTTTTGATACTCTCGCATGCCGCTGGCAAAGATGCGCTCCATGGGGCCACAAGAGCGCGCGTTTTCTTTGGCGGCGTTAAAGAGCTCATTCAAGCTCTTGCCAGACCAGAAGTCACGTTCAAACTCTTCATTGAGGGTGTGGACTTTTCGCAAGGCAAAGAATTTTCTAAAAATGGCCGACCAACTGGTGATCGAGACACACAGCAAAATACCCACCACAATTTGAACGACCATGGAGGCGTTCATGAGCAAGGTGATGATGGAGAAGTCTTGGTTCATTCGAATTTTTCCAAAATGGTCTGCGGTATTCGGCCCGGGCGCAGCGTCTCAGCGCTCACCCAGCCAATGCGGATGCGTCCCTCGCACAACGTGGGTCCTGGGGTCTGATCGTCTTCGACCAGACTGGGCACCATTTTATAGGCCTCCTGTGCCACGACCAAACTCGCGCGCCCCTTCTCAATCAACCTTGCCGTCACCCACAATTGGTCATCGAGCCTGGCCGGGGCCAAGTATTTGAGTTGTGTCTCACTCACGATGAACATGCCCCGGGTCTGCGCCTTGAGTTCGTGCTGCTCCACGCCCAAAGCGCGAAGCCACTCGGTGCGCGCACGCTCAAAAAACTTCAAGTAATTGGCATAAAACACAATGCCCCCCGCATCGGTGTCTTCCCAGTACACCCGAAGCGGCCAAGTAAAGCCCAGGTTCAAACTCATGGCCTGTCCAGTACGTGTTGGATGCGCTGCACGGCACGCTCGAGCTCGGGCAGGGCGCTGGCGATGGACCAGCGCACAAAGTGCTCGGTCTCGTGGTGGCCAAAGTCTCGGCCAGGGGCGAGCGCAATGTGGGCGCGCTTCATCAGCTCAAAGGTGAAGTCCCAACTGTTGTCGACCCCAAAGCGGTCGTAGAGGGGGCGACAATCGCTCCAGACATAAAACGCCCCATCGGGGGCGCAAGGCACCTCAAAGCCCAAGGCTTTGAGGGCCGGCACCAAGTAGTCGCGCCGCGCTTTGAAGGCGAGTCGACGTTGCTCAAACAGTGCCAAACTCTCGGGCTCAAAACACGCCAATGCGGCATGCTGAGCAACGGTGCTGGGGCAGATGAACAGGTTTTGCGCGAGCCGCTCCAAGCTGGGCACGAGGCTCTTGGGCGCCACCATCCAGCCCAGGCGCCAGCCAGTCATGTTGAAGTACTTGGAAAAGCTGTTGATGCTGATGACGCGCTCATCCAGGCCCAGTGCCGAAGAAGCGCGCGCTTGATCAAAGGACAGTCCCAGGTAAATTTCGTCCACCAAGGTGATGCCGCCGTGGTGTTGAACCTGCTCGTGAATGGCGGACAAGGCCGATTGGCCAATGGCGGTGCCGGTGGGGTTGGAGGGGGATGCGAGCAAGACACCACGGGTAGCCGGGCCCCAGTGGTGGGCCACTTGTTCGGGACTCAATTGAAAGCGGTCTTGGGGTTGGGTTGCGAGCAAGGTGGCTTGCCCATTGGCCGCGCTCACAAAATGTCGATTGCACGGGTAGCTCGGGTCGGGCATCAGGATCTCGTCGCCCGACTCGATCAAGGTGAGGCAGGCCAATTGCAGGGCGCCTGAAGCGCCAGCGGTGACGATGATGCGTTCGGGCTCAATGTGCAGTCCACAATGGCTTTGGTACCAAGCCGAGATGGCGTGCCGCAAGCTCAGCAGTCCCGTGGCGGGGGTGTACTGGGTGAGGCCCGTCTCAATGGCCCTTTGGGCTGCGGCTTGCACCAAGGGGGCAGCGGTGAAGTCTGGCTCACCAATGTTCAAGTGCAGCATGGGCCACTCGTGCCCCGTGAGTTCGAGCGCCATGCGTTGCGCCGCTTTGGCGACTTCCATCACATAAAAGGGCTCTATGCGTTGGGCCCGCTGGGTGATTCTCATGGTGCTGGGGGTGGGTGGGGTGTTGGGCTCAGTTGAACTCAGTGGGAGGAGGCGATTTCGCTGGCTCTCAGGCTCAGTGC
Organism: uncultured Burkholderiales bacterium; assembly: GCA_903887655.1. Lineage (GTDB taxonomy): Bacteria > Pseudomonadota > Gammaproteobacteria > Burkholderiales > Burkholderiaceae_C > Limnohabitans. Next base: position 973 of record CAISQQ010000053.1, on the reverse strand, counting down.
CACTTTGTTGAGAACCGCGTTCACATACTTGTGACCATCGGTCCCGCCAAAAGACTTGGCCAATTCAATCGACTCATTGAGCACGACTCGCCAAGGCACATCCAAGCAGTGCTGCAGCTCATACACGCCCAACCACATCACCGAGCGCTCGATGGGCGAGAGGTCGCTCAAGGGACGATCAATGAGCGGGGTGATGATGGCGTCCAAGGCCTCGCGTTCTTGCGCGCAGCCGTGCAAAATAGCGCGGTAGTGGGCCAGGTCGGCTTTTTTAAAGCCCACCAAGTCTTGGGTAAAGAGGTCAATCTCAGTGGGGTCGTTGTTGGAGACAATGAGCTGGTAGAGGGCTTGCAGGGCGAATTCACGCGAGCGTGTGCGCGCACTTTTGTGAGTTTTGCTGACTTTGGCGGAGCTCGACTCGCTCAACGGACTTGGCAGACTCGGCGCGATGGAGGCGGTGTTCTCGCTCTCGTTGACCGTGGGGAGGGGCGCTGTGTGTTTCAAGCCCAAGTCTCCAAGAGTTCAACCATCTCCAAGGCCACCAAAGCGGCCTCTTGGCCTTTGACGGTTTGGCGCGCCTGGGCTTGCGAAAGTGTCTCGGTGGTCAAAATGGCATTGGCAATGGGGATGTGAAAATCCAGTGCCACTTGGCTCACGCCAGCGCAGGACTCTTGCGAGACGAGCTCAAAGTGAAAGGTCTCACCGCGAATCACGCAGCCCAGGGCGACCAAGGCGTGAAACGGTTGGGGCTCATCCCGTTGCGCCAAGGTTTGCAGGGCCAGGGGAATTTCCAAGGCACCCGGAACTTCAATGAGGGTGATGTTGCTCTCTAAAACGCCGTGGCTGAGCAAGGAGTGCACGCACGCATTTTTAAGCTCATTGGTGATGTCTTCGTTAAAGCGCGCTTGCACCAAGCCGATCCTCAACTCCTGCGCGACTTCGAGAGAAACGGTTCGCTTCGGGGTGTTGGCGCGCT
>CAISQQ010000052.1 GCA_903887655.1 uncultured Burkholderiales bacterium | reverse complement strand
GGCGGGATCGCCATGAATTTCTTGAATGCCGGCATGGCGGTCAAGCTCATTGACACGCAACAAGCGGCGCTGGACAAAGGCTTGGGCACCATTCGTCACAATTACGAGAACTCCTTGAAAAAAGGCAAATTGAGCCAAGCCGCATTGGACCAACGCATGGCGCTGCTCACCACCACCTTGGCGTACGAAGACCTCGCGACGGTGGACCTGGCCATTGAAGCGGTTTATGAGGACATGGGGGTCAAAGAAAAAGTCTTCCAACAACTCGACGCGGTTTTAAAGCCCGGGGCGATTTTGGCGACCAACACCTCGACCTTGGATGTCAACCGCATCGCGGCCTTTACCCACCGACCACAGGACGTGATCGGTCTGCATTTTTTCAGCCCCGCCAATGTGATGAAATTGCTGGAAGTCGTGCGCGGCCAAGAAACCGCCAAGGATGTGCTGGCCAGCGTCATGAAGCTGGCCAAAACCATCCAAAAAACCGCCGTGATCTCGGGGGTGTGCGACGGCTTCATCGGCAACCGCATGCTCGAGCACTATGTGCGCATGGCCTTTTTGTTGGTGGAAGAAGGCGCCTCACCCGCCCAGGTCGATCAGGCCTTGGAGAAATGGGGCATGGTGATGGGGCCGTTTCGCATGAACGACATGGCTGGCAACGACATCGGTTGGGCCATCAGGAAGCGGCGCTATGCGCAAAAGCCCCAAACGATACGCTCCAAACTCGCCGATGCCATTTGCGAGGCTGGCCGCTTTGGTCAAAAGACAGGCCTGGGCTGGTACCGCTACGACAGCGGCAGCAGAAAAGCACTGGTCGACCCCGTGGTGGGCGAGATGATCGACCAGTACCGCGCCAGCCACCACATCCAAGCGCGGCAATTCACCGACAGCGACATCATTGAGCGCACCATCTACGCGCTCATCAACGAGGGCGCTCGCATTGTCGAAGAAGGCATGGCCATGCGCGCAAGCGACGTGGATGTGGTCTACCTCACCGGTTACGGTTTCCCTGTCTTTCGAGGCGGGCCGATGAAATACGCGGACGAAGTGGGGCTGTCCAGAGTGTGTGCCACCATGAAGCGCTTTAAAGAAGAGTCCAAGGACGATTTTTGGCAACCGGCAGCTCTCCTTCAGACTTGCTTGGATCAAGGCAAGAGCCTCACCTGAAACCTCGATAGGACACCCACCCAGATGACCCCCCTCACCACCCAGACTCCTCGGAGCGCCCCATGAATCACGCTGTCATTGTCTCCACCGCCCGCACGGGACTTGCCAAATCGTGGAAGGGTGCCTTCAACCTGACGCACGGCGCCACACTGGGCGCCCACGCGGTGCGTGCGGCCGTGGAGCGCGCGCAGGTGGACCCGGGTGAAGTCGAAGATGTCCTCATGGGCTGCGCAACACCCGAAGGGGCCACCGGGGCCAACATTGCCCGGCAAATCGCTCTCAGGGCGGGTCTGCCCGTCTCGAGTGCGGGGGTGACCATCAACCGCTTTTGCGCCTCGGGCTTACAAAGCATCGCCATGGCCGCGCACCGCGTGATGGTGGACCGCGTACCGATCTTGGTGGCCGGGGGGGTGGAGTCGATCTCTTGCGTGCAGCAGCAGATGAATGTGCACATGATCAAAGACCCGAGTTTGGAGCAAACGAAGCCGGAAATTTACTGGACCATGCTTCAAACTGCCGAAGAAGTGGCCAAGCGCTATCACATCAGCAAAGAGCGCCAAGACGCCTACGGGGTGAGGAGTCAGTTGCGGGCGGCGCAGGCGCAATCAAAAGGCCTGTTTGACCAAGAGATCGTGCCCATGACGGTGACCATGGGGGTGGCCGATCCCGTCAGTCGAGAGATTTTTACGCGCGAGGTCACCATCGAGAGCGACGAAGGCATCCGCGCTGACACCCACATCGACGCGGTGGCCAAGATCCGCTCGGCGCTTCCTGGCGGTGTGATCACGGCCGGTAACGCCAGCCAATTCTCTGACGGCGCCTCGGCCGTGGTGGTGATGGATGAACAACTCGCCGAGAAAAGAGGCCTGCAACCCTTGGGGATTTTCAGAGGCTTTGCCGCCGCGGGGTGTGAGCCCGGTGAAATGGGCATCGGGCCCATTTACGCCGTGCCTCGTCTGCTTGAGCGCAACGGGCTCAAGGTCTCGGACATTGGGCTTTGGGAGCTCAACGAAGCGTTTGCGGTTCAAGTGCTCTACTGCCAAGAGCAGCTCGGTATCGATGACTCCATCCTGAACGTGAACGGTGGCGCCATCGCAGTGGGTCACCCTTATGGTGTGTCTGGTGCGCGACTGGTCGGCCACGCCTTGATTGAGGGCAAGCGCCGTGGTGTTAAATACGTGGTGGTCACCATGTGTGTGGGGGGTGGTCAAGGGGCAGCGGGTCTTTTTGAGGTCTGCTGACGCCTGGACTCCCAGGCAGGGGGAAAGGGGGGGCAAGGGGGCATGGAGCCCACGCCAAAACGCGTCGTCTTGGCGCCTTCACAGGTCTCCAAGCTTGCCTCCAAACAATTCAACCCAAGCTCGGTAAGTACTGGGCGAGTGCCGATTCATACTCCCGCTTGAGCTGGGCCACCAATTGCGCGGTCGTTTGGATGGACTTGATCGCGGCGATCCCTTGACCGCTGCCCCAGATGTCCTTCCAGGCTTTGGGCTTGTCGCCAGAAAAATTCATGGCGCTGGCGTCAGAGTTGGGCAAGTGTTCGGGGTCATAGCCAGCTTTGCGAATCGAAGGTGCCAGATAGTTGCCATGCACGCCCGTGAAAAAGTTGCTGTAAACCACATCATCGGAGGTGCCCTCCACAATCGCTTGCTTGTAAGCGTCTTCGGCCCGTGCCTCATGGGTGGCAATAAAGGCCGAGCCCACATAAGCACAGTCCGCGCCCATCACTTGGGCGGCCAAGATGGCGCGTCCTGTGGCGATCGAGCCCGACAAGATGAGGGGGCCATCACACCACTCGCGAAGTTCTTGGACCAAGGCAAAAGGACTTTTGGTGCCGGCGTGCCCCCCAGCACCGGCAGCCACGGCGATCAAGCCATCGGCACCTTTTTCGATGGCCTTGCGGGCAAAGGGGTTGCT
>CAISQQ010000051.1 GCA_903887655.1 uncultured Burkholderiales bacterium | reverse complement strand
GCTCCGATGATGGATAGGTTTGATTAACCAGTATCCACGCGGGTTTCAAGGGTTTCGTGTGCAATCCGTGTGCAATTGAGATCGTTGGACGGCTAAAAACCCTTTAATCAAAGAGGTTTGTGATTCCTGTTGTCGTGGGTTCGAGCCCCATCAGCCACCCCAAAATTATCGTTACAAATCAACAACTTAGAGTGATTTGAAGGTTTCCGGGGATAGCCCGGGGATAAACATCAAAAAGAAAGCCCGGTTCTGCCGGGCTTTTTTCATGGTGAATCGGGATCAGCCGACAGAAGTTTTTCGCTTCTGGGTGACCAAAGTCTTCTCCAAAAGATCCATCTCGCGATCATTTTGTTCGCCATCGATCCACTTTGTGTAGGTTCGTTGAAACTGATCCACTGAGTGACCCATTTGTTTGGCGCAGAAAGAGTGGTTCATACCAGCCATCAGCATGCTGGTCGCGTACGTGTGGCGCATGTTGTAGGGGCGGCGATACCTGATCCCAAGATGTTTCAGGATTGGTGTCCAGTAGCTGCGCCTAAACGCGCGCTCATCCTCCCAAGGGGTCTCATAAGTCGGGTGCTGGAAAACCTCTTTGCCCTTGATTTGCGTGTGCTGGCGCTGTGATTGCAAGGCAGCCAATGCGCGGCTGTTGAGCTTGATGTTTCTGGTGACGTTGGTTTTCGTGTTGGACTTGCGAACACCTCTGACCATCACCTCAGAAATCAAGATTGAGCCATTCGCCAAATCTACGTTCTCCCATGTCAAACCAGAGATTTCGCTGGTTCTCAGTCCGGTCCACATCCAAAACTCAGTGAAATTGGCAGCTTGACCAGGGTAGCGGTCATGGAATTTTTCCAAGATGAGCTCCAGCTCGTCGCGGCTGAATGGATCGGGTGGGTCTTTTTGATGGGCGAGGGCCTTAATTTTGTCCATCGGGTTGTCGCTCATTAGCCCATCGTCGTTCGCCAGCGCCAAAGCCTCGCGCAAAACGGACGTGTAGTTGTTGAGCGTTTTGCCGCTGAGGTCCTGGCGACTGGCAATTGCTGTCTTTAGGTGACTGACTTTGAGCGCATTCAAAGGGGTAGCGCCGACCGTGTTCCCACGACTATCGCGCGGAGCCAAATTCCAGAAATTGATAGCAGCTTGGTAGCCAGACCGAGTCGAAGCCTCAATCCGCTGGGTGGAGATCCAAGTTTCGAGTTGGGTCCCCACTGTGTTGCCGGTCTTGGTGTCCCCATTGACCGGGAAATACTCAGCCATGCTGAATTGGCCAAGTCGGACTTTTTCTCGAATTTCCGCAGCCAATCTTTCAGCGTATCTGAGATTGGGCGCGGTGGGCAGCATTGCCACCCCGTTGATGATCAGCGTGTGCCGCTCTTGCTTGCCATCAAGCGTGAACGTGATCCGAATTGATCTTGCTCGTGCATCGACCCCTGTTCCAGCCATGATGTGTACCCCTTAATAGATATGTAAATGCCGCCATCAGAGGAGCGCCGGTACTCACGCCCGTCCAGCCACTTTCCCTCTTCAATCTTTCTACGGATCGCCTTCTGGGTTAGCCCGGTCATTTGCGCAGCCATTGCGATGGTGACGTAGGGTGCAGATGTAATCTGAGATTCTTCGCTCAACACCGTCTCGCCTGATTCAATTTGGACTGGAGTCAGTCCATCAATCACAAGCGAGTGGTGCTCGGGCTGTCCGTTGAGCGTAAATGTGATGCGAATCGGCTTCGTCTGGGCATCATGTCGTGAGCTAATCATGACGTGCACCCCTTGATGGAAATGAAAATCCCGCCGTCTGGTGACCGTCGGTACTCTCGTCCGTCTACCCACTTACCTTGGATGATCTTGCGCCTGATCACACTTTCAGGCAAGTCCATTACCGCAGAAGCCCTAGCCACAGTGACATACGAAGCCAACGAAATTGCCCTCTCACGGCTACACATGGTCCCTTTCTTGTTGTTTTCAAGCGTGGTGATGGGGACTACAGGGTAAAGATTTGTTTTGGTCGTTTGTTCCAAAAAACGTCGGATTTCGGGTTCCATATTTGACTTTCAGTGTGTTTGGGGGCCTACTGAGACAATTGGAGCTTGTCGTTTGTGACACTGGAAGCCCCTTGTGTCACAAAAAACTATGCCCGATCAACCCACTGGTTTCAAAAATTTATTGAGCGTACTTTCCGAGTACAAGGAAAGTCTTGATGTAGTTGCTCAAGGCATAAGTGGACAAGGTATTTGGACATGTGAGTTTGACGGCACTTTGTTGACAGAGCATCCAAGTTTTTCAGAAGAGACATTACAGGCTCTTGTAGTTACCGATCTTTATCGCGAACTTGTCATAGATATCCCATTTCTCTATGACAGCGACAAAGAATTTTCAGAAGAAAACTGCGGAAAAATTTATGGATGGCCAGCCGATCAAATGCCCGATTTCAAAGAAATAAATGCGTTCCTACATCCGCCACTTATCACGATTGATAGGTTGCTTTTTTCTAGCCATAAACATTTGGGTATAGACCATGGAGCGCTTGCTTGGGAAATTGAACACCACGGCATCTATGGCT
>CAISQQ010000050.1 GCA_903887655.1 uncultured Burkholderiales bacterium | reverse complement strand
GTTCTGCATTTGGAGACCAATCCTGGCAACGCCCGCGCGTTGGTGCAAGCCCAAGGGGAGGGTACCAACAGTGCTCGGGATGTTTGGATCAATCCGCCGCCCATTCCACTGACGACCCAGGAGATGGATTTTGTGTTTGGCTTGCCCTATGCAAGAAGTCCTCATCCCATTTACGAAGATGAATTGGGCCGCCATGATGGCGCCACCAAGATACCCGCTTGGGAGATGATTCGTTTCTCCGTCAACATCATGCGCGGATGCTTTGGGGGTTGCACCTTTTGCTCGATCACCGAGCACGAGGGAAGAATCATTCAAAGTCGAAGTGAAGACTCGATCATCAAAGAGATCGAGGACATTCAAAGCAAGGTGCAAGGTTTTACGGGTGTCATCTCTGATTTGGGTGGGCCCACTGCCAATATGTACCGCATTGGTTGCAAGACGCCGGAGATTGAAGCCGCCTGCAGAAAACCCTCCTGCGTCTATCCCAGTATTTGCTCCAACCTCAACACCGATCATGGCCCCTTGATCAAGTTGTACAGACGCGCTCGTCAGCTCAAGGGCGTCAAGAAAATTTTGATCGGTTCAGGACTGCGATATGACTTGGCTGTCGAGTCGCCCGAATATGTAAAGGAGCTGACCACGCACCATGTGGGGGGCTACTTAAAGATTGCGCCTGAGCACACGGAAAGTGGTCCTCTGTCCAAAATGATGAAGCCTGGCATGGGCACTTACGATCGGTTCAAGCAAATGTTTGACCGCTTCAGTGCAGAGGCTGGCAAGAAGCAGTATTTGGTGCCTTACTTCATTGCCGCTCATCCTGGCACCATGGATGAGGACATGATGCGACTCGCTCAGTGGCTGAAGAAAAATGGTTTCAGGGCAGATCAGGTGCAGACCTTTTACCCCAGTCCCATGGCCACGGCCACAGCCATGTACCACAGCCGAAAAAATCCACTTAAAAAAGTCACGCGTGACAGTGAAGAGGTGGATGTGGTCAAGGGCGAAAAGCGAAGAAGACTTCACAAAGCCTTTCTGCGCTATCACGATCCCAACAATTGGCCTCTGTTAAGAGAGGCTTTGAAGTCCATGGGGCGAGCCGATTTGATAGGCAACGGCAAGCACCATTTGATCCCCACCTTTCAGCCCATGACCGATGGCACCTACACCAGTGCCCGGCGAAAAAACTCGACCCAGTCCCAAGTGGCAGCGGCCAAGCCCACCGCACAAGTCAAGGGTGTGTTTTCTAAGAAAACGCCGCAAAAGGGTCAAATTTTGACCCAACACACAGGCTTGCCTCCAAAGGCCATGGCTGGCAAGCGTGTTGCCAATTCAGGGGCAGGACTGCGAAGCAAAAGCCGAAAACCTTCGGTCTAAAAGCCAAGGCCAAGACCAAGGCGGTAAAGCGACTTGAGGGAACTCTATGGGCCATGCATGGCCCTTGGGCTTGAGGGCTTAGTTGGCCTTGGGCTTGAACTCAATCCAAATTTCGTAAGCGATGGCCTTGTCTCTCAAATCCGCTGGGGGCGTTGGGAACGCCGCCTTCATCACCGCTTGAAGAGCAGCCCTGTCAATGATTCCAATGGAGCTGCTGGTGACAATTTTTGCGT